>DNNJ01000010.1:1550-4036 GCA_003487955.1 Clostridiales bacterium
TATTTAACTAAACCGGTGCTTTTGATAACCATGTCGAGATGTATGTTTATATCTGCCGCTTCAAATACCTCATCGTATTTGTCGGAAATTTTTTCATAGTCCTGCTTGTGATATTTAAATAAACCTTCCTTAATTTTTAACAAATCTGTTTTGTAAACATGCTGCAGCTTATATAGTGTAGATTCGGAAACAGCTAAAATACTTTTTATAGCTTCTTCTTTAATTTTATTAAGATAACTTTGGTCTTCAAGCTTATTGCTTCCTATGATAAATGAATCTATATAGCTGTTCAGTGTTGCATAGTAATCAACTGTTAATTTATCGCCGCCAAGATACATATCAGTTGTCATAATAATATCTACGACTCCTAATGAAACATTTGTGCCTTCAACCATAATATTGACATTCCTGATTTTAGCTTTGTTGGGATTTAATACAACCATAACCGCAGCTACTTCATCCGGTTCCAAAAATCCCTTTAACTCATATTCCTTAAAAACTCCGGCTCTTTCAACTTTTAAACTTTTTTCGTTAATTTCAACTACAGGTATCATTGTATTACCTGTTTTTCCAAGGTTTAAAATTGCTTCATCAAATGTATAAACATCTTGGTAATTTTCTCTTTTAAGCTTAATGAGCATTTCGCTTAAAAATCTTCCCACAATAGGATTACTTGGTATTTCCGTGTTGATTATATCCTGTGCCTTACCTTTTGCAATGCATATTTTAACTCTTCTGTTCATTTGAGGTGAACGCTGAATTTCGTCAAAAATCCTTTTGACTGTTTCAGAATCCCTTGCTACATCTTCCCCAAGTACAATTACCTGCATCAACCTGTCTGAAATAGCTTTTTCTGAATGTAAGTAGCTTGTTGCGTAAAAATCTGCAAAGTTTTCAGAGTCCTTTGTGTATACCAGTCTTTGTTCTTCACTTCCTTCGTTTATTTTTGGTATCTCTGAAGTAAAGGTAAGAGCTTTATCATTCTTATCAATACCAACTGCAAATATATATTCCCTTTTGTTTATTTCAACACTGTCCCAACAACCGGTCAATAATATGGATGTTATTATAATTATAATTATGGTTTTTATGTTTTTCATTTGTACCTCTATATCAGTGAACATTAAACAATGAACGTTGACCAATGAACAATTTTGATAAAAAGTTCGTTAAACCTATTAATTACTTTTAGCTTTTTTAGACTTTGCGTCTACTAAAGCTGCTATTAAAGGTATTAATAAATTTAAGCTGCTTAATACAATTATAGGCCATTGAATATATGGAAACATCATATACATTCCGGGTAATACAACTGCCATAATATATAAAATAGGAATTTGAATAAATACAAAGTATCCGTTTTCTCTTGTATTAAACGTCTCCTGCATTGCCATGTTTGTAAAATATGTAATAATGCATATACAAGAAAATGTAACTATTATTTGAAAGCACAAACCTACAATTTCAGTACTTTCGAAAAAAAACCCGGGAATATTTACATACTTCATAACAGAAATAAACGGCCATACTAAATGTACCGATTCCTTAATACCAAACTTAACAATTATAAGCAAATAACATGCAATATACAAAATTGAGCTTATTATTATAAACTTTCTGCTTATTAACCTGTTGTTTTCTTGTACAGTGACCTTACTGTTTGAAAACAATAATATGGAGAAACCAAAGAATCCAAGTATTGACCCGGGTACAGACCTTACAACCCCTGTAACGTCAAAGGGGTATATAGGAAAAACATTCGAATAATCGGCATAATAAGTAGAAAATATTATTATTAGCAAATATGGTATAAAAGCAATTAAAACAGCTATGGAAGCTATATTTGCAATTGTTTTTATTCCCTTCTTTGTAGCATAACTTGCGGTTAGCAAAATTAGTATTATAATTGTTCCTAAGGGGGTTCTGAAAAGCATCATCAATTTTATCTGCTCTGCAAAATCCTTCATCAATATGCTGTTTGCAGTTAAAAACATAACTATATAATATATTCCTGTTAACCTTGATAAAAACTTAGGAAATATTTTATTTATTATGCTTAAAACAGAATTATCTTTATATTTAAGCATCATTTTATTAATTGGTTTTAATGCAAAATATAATACAACAGCAGCAATTATTATTGTCATCCAGCCAACAGGTCCGTCAATTTCAGATAACAAAAGAGGCATCAAAATAGATTGAAAGGCAAATGATACTAATATTAAAATTGATAGATTTTGATATGGCGTAATTTTTTGTTCAAACATTTATTTTCCCTTTTCTTTTTCTACCTGTAAATATTTTGGTTTTCGCACTAAAGTTTTAATTTTTGGTCTTATTATAGTATCCTTTAAGTCACTTCTTCTTTCAATAAAGTGTGTCATAGGTGTTAAATAAGGTACCCCGAAACTTTTTAATGTGCACAGATGTATAATTAAAATGCACAATCCAATTGATATTCCAAACAACCCAAAGAAGGAAGATAG
>DNNJ01000087.1:0-864 GCA_003487955.1 Clostridiales bacterium
GAATGGGGAGATGTGAGGTCATGGATAGCTATAGGTCCTATAGTGTTTCAGCCATCAGAGATAGCAAAGTTTGGTGTAATAATTTCTTTGTCAAAATTTATTGATATTAATAAAGATAATATTAACCATCCTGTAGTGTTATTAAAAATTATATTGTTCGCTTTTTTACCGATAGCATTGATTTTAATACAGCCCGACTTTGGGACTGCCGTTGTATTTATATTTTTTATAGTAATAATGATTTACATTGCCGGTATTGACAGAAAATATGTGCTGTCTATTATGATAATCGGTTTAATATTAATAATAGCGGGGCTCAGTGTATTCTTTCAAATAATGGAGAATTACACATTAGGTGATGATTTCCGTTTTGATAGAATTGTTACCTTTTTCTATCCGGAATTAGACCCGGATGATACGGGCTACCAGGTGATTCAGTCTAAGACAGCCATAGGCTCCGGAATGCTGTACGGAAGAGGGTTGTACAAAGGAGTTCAAAACCAGTTAGGTTATCTTCCAACTAAGGAAACAGATTTTATTTTTGCGGTAATAGGTGAAGAATTAGGTCTTACGGGAGGTATAGTTCTTTTATGTTTGTATGCAATTTTATTATACAGACTTATCAGAATTGCAAAAAATGCCGCCAATATGTTTGGCTCATTAATAGTAACAGGCATTACCGCAATGCTGTTGTTCCATATATTTGAAAATATTGGAATGACAATGGGGTTAACGCCTGTAACAGGAATTCCTCTTCCGTTTATAAGCTATGGAGGTACATTTATGCTTGTAAATATGATTTCCATAGGTCTATGCCTGTCTGTTGGTATGAAAAGAGGAAAAATTGATTTAAATGACTTGTAA
>DNNJ01000087.1:1141-4038 GCA_003487955.1 Clostridiales bacterium
GGGACACACCTCCCCTTTTGGGAGAGTCTCTGCGGGCAGGAGGAATGTCCCCAATTTGAGAGGGACACACCTCCTAATTTAGGGAAAGTCTCATATAATTTAGGGACATTCCTCTATTGGCTATCTCGCAAAGATTTTCTAACAATAGAGGTGTGTCCCTATACCTCTATCGGAATACCCCCAATTTTATCTAAAGCAGCTTTCACCAATGAACTCCCTTAGTATTGAAGTATTTGGAATGGCACTTTCATCTTCAATTGGCAGGAAGTAGCTTAAAAATTTCAGAAGCCTTTGTCTTTCAGAATAAAAACTGCTGTCTTCATCAATTTCCATTATAATCGGCTCCGCATATTTTTTAAGAACACCTAACTCATAAACTAATGCTGAGTTAAATATTGCATCCGCATTTTCCTGGTAAGGGAAGATATACTTTTCTGCACCCTTAATTACATTATCCCACAGTTCCATTGTTTTTACAGCATTGTTTCCCCTGTGGGTGTAATCTCTCGTAATACGCCTTAAAAGCCTCAAATCTGATGTTGAAATGCGGTTATGTCGGTCAATGTTAAGCTGTGTTAATGCACTGATGTATATTTTAAACTTATTAATTTTAGGTATGTTCTCTGTAAGTTCATCATTAAGCCCATGAATTCCTTCAATTATTATAATATGGTCACTTGTAAGCCTTACAGGCTCCCTTGAATATTCCCTGCTGCCTTCCTTAAAATTATATACCGGTATTTGAACTTCTTCTCCCGCCATTAAATCTATAAGCTGCTCATTAAAAAGCTCCAAGTCTAAAGCTTTGATAGATTCAAAATCCAATTCTCCGTTTTCATCCTTAGGAGTTAAATGCCTGTCAACAAAATAATCATCAAGGGAGATTGCGTATGTTTTTTTGCCATTCACTCGTAATTGAATTGACAATCTTTGTGCAAATGTTGTTTTGCCGGAAGAAGAAGGACCTGCAATGAGAACTATTTTTATATTTTTGTCACCGGTAATTTCATCAGCAATATATGCTATCTTTTTTTCGTGGAGAGCTTCATTTACCCTAATCATATCATTTATTAAATTGTTGACGATTTTTTTGTTCAAAGCACCGACATATGCCACATCCATTATTTCTCCCCAATCTTCAGCTTCCTTGAATACTTTGGAAAGCTTTTTTTGTTCAATATATTCAGGAAGTTCATAATTGCTTTCACGAGTGGGATAATTTAATATAATTCCGGGATAAAATAATCTTAAATCAAACTTATTGACAAATCCTGTATTTGGAGCAACATATCCGTAAAAGGTATCAAAATAGCCGTCCAATTCATACACTCGTATAGAATCCTTATTCCAATACTTCAGCACTTCAACCTTATCCATCATACCCTGAGCTGAAAATACTTCTGTTGCCTTGTCAACACTTAAAAAGTAAGTTGTAATGGTTTTTTTTGCATCAATAATTTCCTGCATTTTATCTTTTATTGCATTGAGGTGTTTCTTTGTTACCAAATGTTTGTATTGAAGTTCTGTATAGAGTCCTTTATTCAGTGAATGATTTATAGAAACATCTATATCATTATATACTTCCTTACATGCTTTAACATAAATTAATGACAATGTACGAACGTAAATTCTGTGACCGTCGGGATTAGTAATATCAATAAAATCTATTTCATCATTTTCCTTAAAGTTCCTGCTGCAAAGTCCCTTAAGCTTATTGTTCACCTTAGCACCCAAGTATTTAAAATAATCATTTTTATGAACTCGCTTCAGTATTTGATATAATGTTTCATTTTCGTATACTTCAATTACTTCATTTGTTGTTGATAATCTTATTTTCATTCCTAACCTCCTACAATATTTTTCTTTCACTGATATCGGATACAATTTCCATTCCGTTTAAATATGACAGCCCGCCGTCAAAGCCATCAAAAAACAGTTTATATGCATGCAGCACCTGATATTTCTCATTGTCTTTTTTCCCGTATTTTTTGTCTCCTGCAACAGGATGTCCGATTGAAGCTAAGTGCGCACGAATTTGATGGGCTCTGCCAGTTTCAATTTCTACTTCAAGCCATGTATATCTTCCTTCAGTTTTTTGGGGACGGACATATGTTATGACTGTTTTTGAATTTTCTCTTTGCTCATTTATAATTTCAACCATATTCTTTTTGTCGTTTTTAATAAGATAATCCTTAAGAACCAAATCATCTTTAATAATACCGTGAACCTTTGCCATATAGTATTTTCTGATTTTTCTTTCTCTTATTGCCTTGTTTGTCTGTTTCAAGGCATCATAGTTTTTTGCGGCTATCACAAGGCCTGAGGTGTTTTTGTCCAAGCGGTTGCACACGGCAGGCTTAAATGTAAAGCTTATATTTTCTTCTTTTGCATCTAAATATACTTTTATCTCGTCAACTAAATTTCTCATTCCTGTTTTATCCGGCTGAGTACTTAAGCCTATGGGTTTATTTACTACTAAAATATTATCATCCTCATAGACAGTATCAAAATGTATATCGGTCTTTTTAAATGTTATTTTATCTCTGAATTTATCTATTGTATCATCAGCCAAATACATCTGTACTGTATCATCTGCTTTTAAAACAGTTTGCGGCTCAGCTTTAGAGTCATTTAACTTTATATTTTTTTTTCTGATCATTTTATGTATAAATGACTGATTTGCTTTATTCAGATATTTTTTTAAGAACCGGTCTAATCTTTGACCTTCTTCATTTTTGGTAATTTTTATTTCCTTCATGCGTCACCAATCCTCAGCTTCACAATTTGGGGACATTCCTTCATGGTCTGACCCCAGCGACTACTATTTAGGGACATTCCTTTTACCCGTATCCCTATAAAAAGGTGTGTCCCTATACCTATTTCGGTGTGTCCCTACA
>DNNJ01000087.1:4236-4772 GCA_003487955.1 Clostridiales bacterium
TTCGGTGTGTCCCTACACCTATTATACCAAATCTTTTATGAATGTATATGCAATTTGCAAATTTTTCAATTTTTTATTAAATGTGGATATTGTATGCATGCCGTTTTTGTGCTAAAATAATATGAGCGATAAGCTAAGAGGTGACAAATGAGAAAAATAATTAATGCTATAAGAGACTTTCTATATAACATAACTGACTATGGACTGATTATAACCGTAGCTGTAGTTATGACAGTTATATTAGTGTGGAGATTTGATTTATTGTTCAGCAAAGGAATTGATAAAGAAATAATAAAAGACCTTCCTATAGTAACCGAGCCTGAAGTAAATGAACCGGTTGCTGAAGCTCCAGACCCGGTAGATGAAGAGCCGGAGCCCGGTGATGAAATACCGGCAGGATTAATTGCTTCCATCAGCATCCCTCAAGGTTCATACCCTTCACAAATAGCTGAAATTCTGTTAAACAACAATTTAATAGAAAGTAAAGATGAGTTTCTTACCCGTTGTGTTGAACTTGACCTTGATACAAGACTTCA
>DNNJ01000087.1:5009-5465 GCA_003487955.1 Clostridiales bacterium
GGAACACCTCTTGATGATGTTATTAAAATAATTGCAAATGCGTATTAAAAGCCACAATATTGTGGCTATTTTTTTTAGTAGTTATCCAGTCCGGAGGGGACGGTTCTTACCGGACAATTTCCAGATATCGCAAACTTCAAATCATAGATTTTTGTCCACCAAGAACCGTCCCCGTTGGCTTTTCACACCTTAGTATCTTTGATTTACATAATAATCAATAATTGATTTCTTCCTTTTTTCTGCAAATACTTCTTCTTTTTTCAAAACATCTAAAAGCCACAGGCTTTTAGAATGAAGAACAGCATATTCAAAGTCCTTCAAGACTATTTCGTAGAGCTTGCCTTCTAATAATGATGATTCCATTTTAATAAAATATGCTTCTACATTTTGAAATTGAAGAAACCTTAACAGGCGGAAGCTTGTTTTATCCTTTTCATTGTAATAATAATCCGCTTC
>DNNJ01000379.1:0-974 GCA_003487955.1 Clostridiales bacterium
GCAAATATTACAGGCAAGCTCATAAGGAAACCAACATTTGTTGCAGAAGTCCAGTTCAATGCAAGATTGCATGTAATGTAAGCTGCAGCCATACATATGCTTGCAGGCAGATAAACCTTTGGTTTTACGCTTTTTAAAGAGCTTATTATTCGCTTGCCGAAAAATAACATAAAGACAATAAAAGCAATTGTGAATCGAACAGAAAGACTCCAGAACGGTGTAATGCTTTCAAAGGCAATTTTGGTCAGCGGATTTCCGAATCCGTAAATAACACTTTGAAGCAAAATGAAACCCATATACTTGTATTTGTTCACACTTTCCATAGCAAACCTGCTTTCATGTTATTAGCATTCTAAGGATGAAGCATTCCGGAAGGGACGGACCTTTAAATACCAAATCCCTTCAAAGATATATAATTGAAAACGTTTTATATATTATATTATAAAAACTTAAAGGATTCAACAAATAATTGTTGTTTTTGAGTAATCGATAGTGGCAGCATTATTTATTACCTGAACAATATCAATCAGGGTATCACGAAGGTTCTTCTTATAAGAATGAACTTGGTATAAAAATGAATTTTTTAAATTATTAGAGACATTCTATAAATAATTTGATATAATAAGTTGTAGCTAGGGAATTAGTCTGTTTTTAATATTGACAGCTTAAACTACTCATTGCGAGTTTATTAGGAGGAAAAAGATGACATTACAGCAATTGCATTATTTTCGTGTATTAGCAAATGTCCAGCATTATACAAAAGCTGCCGAAGTACTTCTTATTGCACAGCCAAGCTTAAGTTATTCAATATCCCAGTTGGAAAAAGAATTAAATATTGAATTATTTGAAAGACATGGGAGAAAGATAAAATTAAGCTACGCGGGAGAGCAGTTTCTTAAATATGTTGAAAAATCATTGGATATATTAGACGAAGGCACGACAATGTTAAAAACTCTTGCCGATTCTTCAATGGG
>DNNJ01000379.1:1315-4466 GCA_003487955.1 Clostridiales bacterium
TGAACAACTTTTAAGAGATTTGAAATCAAATAAAATTCAATTAGCATTTTGTCCAACCCCCGATAATAACTTTAAATGCGTGAAAATTTTCAGTCAGCAGCTTTATTTGATTGTGCCGAAAAAACACCACTTTTCCCAAAGAAAATGTATTGAGGTTTCTGATATAATCAATGAACCATTTGTTGCTATAAGCAAAAGCAGTTCTCTAAGAAAGACAGTTGATGATATATTTGCTAAGAATAATTTTTCACCTAATATTGTTTTTGAAGCTGAAGAATGCAATGCTGCTATTTCATTTGTTTCTCTTAATTTTGGTATTTCCATAGTACCGGAAATACCATCCATGCACAAACATGTCAATACAGTAAAGATCTGTAATTTACCGTTAAAAAGAGAAATTTACCTGTGTTGGACAGATGACAAATACATGTCACCTGCCGCAATCAAAACAAAGGATTTTATTATAGAAAATTTCAGTGTTACGAAATAACGCATAAAAACCGCT
The DNA here is from genome assembly GCA_003487955.1 of Clostridiales bacterium. Classification (GTDB taxonomy): domain Bacteria; phylum Bacillota; class Clostridia; order Tissierellales; family Sedimentibacteraceae; genus Sedimentibacter. Next base: position 1,821 of record DNNJ01000379.1, read on the forward strand.
GATACTAATCAACGGTTTTTATCTTTATGATAAAAGTATAATCTGTCTTATTTTTCAAGTGCATCAAGCAAAGAATCCACATAGTCCTGTCCAATATCTTTACCTATTGATTCGTATACACCCTTTGCCTTATCTAATACCTGATCTACAAAGCTTGCTTCAAATTCCACTAATTCCATGCCGCCGTCTATAAGTTTCTGTTTATTGGTTTCATTAATTTCAGTCAGCTGAGCTTCAATTTCTACAGCAGCTTCATTAATAGCCTGCTGCAGTGCTTCTTGGTACAACGGGTCAAGGCTGTCAAATTTACTTGCATTGATAAGGAACTGGTTGCAATACAATATATGGTGCGTCATAATCAGATAATCCTGAACTTCTTGAAGGTTAGCTCCTACACAAGTATCTGTAGCATTTTCCTGTGCATCCACCAATCCCTGCTGTAAAGAAATATACACTTCCGGCCATGGAAGCGGAGTAGGAGCTGCGCCCATTGCCTGCCAGAATGCCATGTGATTTTTATTCTCCATGGTTCTTATCTTTAATCCGTTGAAATCATCTATTGATTGAATATTCTTATTAGAAGTTGTTTCTCTAAATGTTCCTCCTTGCAGGAAGTGCAGGCAGTACATATTTTTTGCCTTGTAAGCTTCATTTATTTTATCAGTAAATGCGCTTTTGTTTAATGCATAATCAATAGTTTCTGCATCGTACTTTGCAAATACCATAGGAAGGTCAAATATAGCTACTTCCGGTACGAAAGATACGGTTTGTGCAGTTTGGGCAATTACAAAATCAATATCACCGGCAAGCATTTGTCCCTGAAGTTCCTGGTCATTTCCAAGCTGGCTGTTTGGGAAATAGTCTATAGTAAGTTTACCTCCGGTAATTTCCTTAACCTTCTCTGTAACAAGTTCTCCATAAAGCTGCGCTGCAGCACCAACTCCTGCATTGTCAGCACCTTTTAAAACTACAGGTTCAAGTGAATCAATGCCTCCTTCTGATGGTTCAGGCTGTTCTTCAACGGGCGGAGCAGGCGGGGGTGCTTCCTGCTGCTGGGTACAAGCTACGGGCAGCAACACCATTGTTGCTATCAACAATACTATTAATAATTTTTTCATTTTCTTCCTTCCTTTCTCTTTTTAATTTATACTTGAATCCTTTACAGGAGTGCAAGACTGAGCCATGGTACATATGTTATGACAAACAATACTATACCGAATGCAATTATAAAAGGTATAGCTTTTTTTGCAACAGTCATTGGAGGAGTATCGGATAAAGTTCCTGCCACAAATAAATCCAATCCAAAGGGTGGTGTTGCCAACCCTATCGATAAACAGCAAACCATAATAACGCCGAAATGTACAGGATGTACACCCAAAGCTTGAACAGCCGGCAGCAATATCGGTGCCAATATAACTATGGCGGGTCCGGTGTCCATAACCATTCCAAGGAGTAAAAATACAATCACTACACCCGTCAATACAGTAAAACTTGTTGTAAAATTGTCTAAAATAAATCCCTCAATTATTGCCGGTGCCTTAGCTAATGCCAAAACTCTTCCAAATGCAATAGCAAATGCCAAAACAAAGCAAAGAGGTGCGTATGTTTTTACGGCCTTTGCCAAAAATGGGACTATTTCCTTAACTGTAAATGACTTGTATATAACCAATGAAACAAACAAAGAATAAAACACCGAAATACAGGCAGCTTCTGTAGGTGTTACATAACCGGAATAAATGCCTCCAAGCACGATAACCGGTGAAAGCAAAGCCCAGAAGCTCTCTTTAAACAGCTTAAACAAGCCTTTGTCCCTAAGCTCCTTCATTTTCTTCCCGATTTTCTCCTTGTCCTCTCCCTTTTTCCTGCAATAATACACGGCATAAGCCATCATACCTAAACCTATTGCAATACCCGGCAATACGCCTCCTAAGAAAAGTGCTCCTGTAGAAACACCAGTTGCCAGTGAGTAGAGAACAAAGGGTATGGAGGGCGGGATAATCACGCCAAGACCCCCTGAGGTAGCAATCATTCCTGCTGCCCAAGTTTTGTCATAACCCATTTCAACTAAAAATGGTATTGTCATGGACCCAACTGCTGCTGTTGTTGCAGGACCGGAGCCTGAAATTGCTCCATAGAACAAACATGTTAATATTACTGCACAAGGAAGACCTCCAGTGAAATTACCTACAAAGTAAGCAAAGAAACTGAATAATCTTTTTGAAATGCCACCTTCAGCCATAAGCACCCCGCCTAATATAAACAGGGGTACTGCCAATATAGGGGTTGAATCCGACCCTGAAAAGCTGTTAGCTATAAGCTGCTGAATTGAGCTTCCGGTACCGCCAAGAAAAAGTGGAGTCAAAGCACCTAGGACCATGCTCATGGCTATGGGTACAGCAAATATCAAAGCAACCATAAAAACTACAAATATCCACAAAGCCATTACTCTTCACCCCCTGAATTTTTAAAATCGTCATCTATCTTAATTCCGGTAGTCTTTACTTCCTCTTTAGCTTCTTTTATGGTAGCTTCCAATGTTGTTTCAGCTTTTACGTTAAAGTTTTTTATATTGCTAACTACTTCCTGAGCTGTCCTTATTGAAGCCATTCCAAATCCAAGCACGGTTGATAAATACATTATCCACAT
>DNNJ01000011.1:0-126 GCA_003487955.1 Clostridiales bacterium
TATAAACATGAGAGTCTAGACTCCTCAGCAGCTACGTTAAATTATTAGTTATCATAAAAAAATTAAACCAAGTGCTTTTTACACTTGAGATAATAAAAGCATAGAGCATTAAAATAAACTACTATA
>DNNJ01000011.1:440-1159 GCA_003487955.1 Clostridiales bacterium
TTTTGAGGAAGGATTAAGGGCTATTAAAACTTTGGAATACGCCTTTATTTTTCTTAATTTTAAATTGAATTTAAAAGAGTTTATACCAGTGAGATATATAACTTGAATGCTGAAAGACTATTATGAAAACCTATAGTAATAATTATCTTATTTTCGTTTTGAGTAAGAAATGTCATAGTATCAAACATCTTAATCGACCAGTTAATCAAAATGTCACATTAAGTTGGTGAAATGTCGAATATATAAAAACATATTAGTTAAAATAATATAGCTATGAATATAAGCCATAACCTTAGATATTTTTATAGAATCCTTGCTAAAGGATAATCATATATACAATTAATTATAAATCGAAATGCATGAAAGGATTTTCTATTAATATTGAAGAAGCCACTTTGGAAAATGACAATTTTCGCAAGGTATTATATACCTCAAAGTATAGCCAGCTGGTGCTTATGAGCCTCAAGCCTGAGGAAGAAATTGGAATGGAAGTGCATGAGGAAAACGACCAGTTTTTCCGTTTTGAAGCAGGGCAGGGGAAGTGTATAATTGACAGCAACGAATACGAACTCAGTGATGGGGTTGCTGTGGTTGTACCAGCCGGCGCTCAGCACAACATCATCAACACTTCGAAAACAGAGGAGCTAAAGCTTTATACGATCTATTCGCCGGCGCATCACAAGGACGGAATCGTGCGCGCCACAAAGGAAGAAGCCGAA
>DNNJ01000011.1:1407-2228 GCA_003487955.1 Clostridiales bacterium
CGGAGTAACTACGGAATAAGATCTAAGAGGCCGGAATAAAGATTATTTATTCCTGCTGGGAATTTCTAGCTGAAAAATTATACTACTTATAATAGGGTATAAAAAGCAGATAATTATGAATTTTCTTCCTATGTAGGTTTACTTGCTGGGGATTGTGCTGAACTTTCCCCGGCGACATTTTTTATACTTTTTTGAATGTATGAATCAACTTTAAAAAGTCCAAAAGATAAAAATAAAGTGCATACCAGAAAAACCAGATTATTGATTTTCCATAGATAGATTATAGGAAAATGTACCAAAAATATGTAGAAACTCATTTCTGCAAAAACATAAAACTGTCTGCTTGAATATGTCCATTTGGGATATAATCTGTGCTGAACTGCGTAAATGCCAAGCCCAAACTCAAATATCCTGCACAGGGGAAACCAGTCTTCAGGACGCAATCCTATATGATTAATTATAAAATAATACCTAAAAGTCGCGCTTATAGCCAGAGTACCCAGAAAAAATAAACAAGAATTTTTCCGGCAGATCGCAGATAGTAATGGAAACATTGCGTAAAGGGACATGATCAAGCCGATAAACCACACGACTGCATTTATTTCTCCTCCCCATTGATTAGTAAACGCCATAAATCCGCTTATTTGGAGAAGAACGTTTCCTTTTTCTAAAAGCTGTACCGCGCCTACACTGGACATAGAAAGAGCGATTGCAAGAGAAATCCAGTACGCAGGATAAATCCTCTCAAATCTCTTGAGAAGGAAAGAACCGTATTCAGAAAATGAAGTGATTGACTTATAATTATATTCAAGAACTGCGCC
>DNNJ01000011.1:2461-3127 GCA_003487955.1 Clostridiales bacterium
CTTACAAACAATAAGAAGGTAACTCCAACTCCACCCCATGAAGGATAATATAAGTTTTCAATTTTTATGTAATGGTTTGCTATCATTCCGACGTGGGATGCTACTATCAGCCATACTGCCGCGATCCGGATGAGATCGAAAAACAATATACGAGATCTCATGTATTTTAACTCCTCCCAACATCTTAAATAATTTCTCTATCTCCATCTTTCAATATTATGCTTCCCCAAGATGCCTGTGGATAGGGTCCTGGTGTTTGTAGGTCTGAAGCTAGTATTGGCGCGAACATTGAGTCTTTGAGATATAGATCAAGCTCTACCAGTTTGTCATCCTATTTTCTCAGAGTCTTTATTTCGTCAGGTTTCTCTGCTTGTTCACATATTATCTCAATAGATAAAGAATATAGATAATAAATATATTTCATCGGTGGAAAAGGCTCTAAAATACCAAGCTATAGAAAAAGTTATCATTAAAAGCTTTTTGAGTGCTAAGTCTATGACAAAACTGGGTAAATAAAATGAAATACTTGTGATGAAGTCTTTTAACTGTTAAGTAAACAAGAACTTGTATGGATGAAAGTTCCTGCAGGACCTAATTGCAGGCAAAGTATAGAGAGACTAAAGAGAATATCAGGGAGTAAGGAACAAAGATACAATATGGGGGTAT
>DNNJ01000011.1:3326-3730 GCA_003487955.1 Clostridiales bacterium
AAGATACAATATGGGGGTATTGTATCGGAAAAGCTCCTTATTCCCTACAGTCTCTCCGTTTTCATCTTATTTCATATCTCTTTTAATATTCTCTCATATATTCATTTTACTTACTTTTCCAATTTTCCTCTCTTACTTCTTAACTATTGTTATTGCAATTTTTTATTAGCGATCTTTTGTAAAGATTTCACTACTTAGCTTAGTTTTTTCAGTTACTTTTTCATAACTTTAACTCTCAAATCTTCTGACATTTTCTCGATTGCATATCTGAGGGCAGGCCTGAGCATCTCATTTTTGTTCTTCAAATCGGACTTGAAGAGCTCTTCACAAAGATCAAAGATCTCTCTTTTATTTTCAGGCCTTATTTCACTGAAATATTTCTTTGGGCTCTGTAGAAATCCTCT
>DNNJ01000011.1:4025-4217 GCA_003487955.1 Clostridiales bacterium
TCTGATGTAGACAGTTTTTCTACAGAGCCTTTCTTTGTAATTTTTCCCACAGATGCAGATTTTACCCCATAGCGTGAAATTTCTTCTTTAAAAAATCGTCTTTAAAAACTGAGAATAATTGGCTTTTGTTTTCTCATTCACGCCCAGGGCAAGATTCTCTCTAATTCTTAATTTAAAATCTGGTTCCACAGT
>DNNJ01000081.1:0-437 GCA_003487955.1 Clostridiales bacterium
GTATCCTATCACTGGGGTTATATCAGTAATAAGAGGAGTAATTGGATTTGGAGTGAATTCAATATCGATACACTCACCTACAAACTCAAGTTTTATAGTTTCATTTGGGAGATGCGTAGGAGCAGCATTAGTCCCTTGTTGTGTAAGGATATATGCTATTGGCTCAGGACAATACAGCAGCACATTGTTTACACTCCTCGTTATTGGCACTCCTGGTACAACTATAGGTGTGCATCCAATTCTTGTACTAATGTTTAAATTGTAGTTAATTATAAAGGTGAAGCTAACCCTTACAAAACCTGGCTCATCAGTGGCCCTCCTTGTTGGAATAATTGGTGCAGCGACAGTGATTGTGAAATTCGAGCATGTTATATTTGTGATACATGACGGGTCTACATCTATACCGGGTATAACAGGAGCTGTAAAACAATCTCTCA
>DNNJ01000081.1:720-2945 GCA_003487955.1 Clostridiales bacterium
CATCAGCCATAATTTTCCCTCCCTTTATTTGAAACAGGCATTTAATAAGCAATTTATATGCTCTACCCATTTTCACTGTATAATATGTTATTTACAGTCGAAATGTGTATTGTTAGAGTACAAAATGTAAATACTTTATTAGTGAGCAGCCTTCACAGTATATCCTGTGGGGGCATTCTTATTTTGAGCAGTATTTTCGCATAAATCTTCTTAAAAATATGCCTCCCGAGGATAACAAGTTATCGCATTACAGCATATAAAATAGTATGTAGAAATATGTTTTATGGAGGCAGATGAAAAATGAATAGCAGTAATCGCTTGATTATTAAAGATAAAAAATGTGACTTGTGGGAGTTTTATTTGACGAAAAACGGCGATTTGGCATACAGCATAGTATCCAAAGACGGCAAATACAAGGAGGAAGGCAGGATCGACACTGGAGTGATGGAATTTGCTTCGGATATGGATAAAGATGGGATTATGCACTTTGTTTATATTAATAAAAATGGAGAGCTTAAGTACTATAAATTAGAGGATGGTCAGTGGTCTTCAAAAACTATCTACTATTTTAAAGAAAACAACTATGCCGTCAGGGAATTATCACTTTGTATAATAGACGAAGACATAAATATATTCTATATATTTCAAAAACAAAGAACACAAAACACAGGTATCCTGTGCCATAACCGATGGGATGGTGAAAAATGCACAATTAATGTTATCAGCTACATTAAACTGCTGCCAAATGTATGCACTCATTATCAGATAGATGTTCAGGATAAACAGGATATCAACCTGCTTTTTATAAACAACACAGGAAAAGAAGTTACTTTCAAAAATTGTAAATATCAGAACAATATTTACAGTGCTATAGTTTCGTTGTTTGCCTTGAAAGGTAACAGCCTTGACTTTTTCATGGCAAAGCATGGTACAGAATCTCATTTGTTGAATCTTTCAAACAGCAACTTGGGTTATACACTGGAAGATATATGCTTGGATTTGCAGGGTAAAGTAGCATCCATTACCAATATATATCAGAGCGATTCGGCGATATTGGATATACTGCTTATTGCAGATGGGGACACCCTCTGGGCTTTTTGGATAGCAGACGGTAAAATATTCTATTCTTCTTTTTTAGGACAATGGTCTAGGGTTGAAGAATTAAAAATGGGACTTGAGACAACAATCAATATGTACTATTATATTGAGCAGGTTGACAATGTGAATAGGAGAATAAAAAGAGTACTTGGGACAATACCGCCGGACGTAAAACTGCTTTTGCCCTCAAAGCCTCAGGAAAATACCCAGAAAAATAAAAATGAAGATTCGACATTAAACAAAGTAAACTGCAGCCAGGAAGCAAATATGGCATATTCAAATTTAGGAGGCATAGAGCCTGAAAAAACAGTGGCACAAGTGGAAGTTGAAAAGAAGCCAACACATCTTAGCCAATTCCGTAATGAATATGAAAAACAGAGAAAGAAACCCTTGGAACAGGCAGCAGGCAAAAGCCTTGGTGAGGATACACTCAAAGCAAGATTCCCCCAGATGCGCGAGAAGAGCGGATGGAACAAAGAGTTGGCTCATAATCAGATAGTACTTTCACAAGAAAAGGCACAGTTAGAAGCGCAATGTGCTGAGCTCACACGTATCAATATGCTGCAGCAAGCTGAAATAGATAAATTAAAAAAGCAAGTTGAAGAAGAGCGTAAACGAACAAAAGATTTAGAAAACAACCAGTACCAAATTAATGAACTTCAGGAAAAGCTAAAACCCATAGAAGCTGAGAAAATCCAGATTGGTGAGGACCTTGAGGAGAAATACACATCAATCATACAGGATAAGTTGTCCTTAGATAAGGATATGGATGAACTAAAGAAGTGGCGGCAAGACGAACAGATTTATACAAAAGCTCTGGAAGATGTCCAAATCAAAATAAAAGAACTGGATGACAAGCTAAAACAAATAGAAATGGAGAAGGATAAACTCAAAAATGAAGTAGATGAAAAATATGCTGCACTGCTGCAAAACAAACCTTCTTTAGGGAATGAAAAGGATGATATAATAAAGCAACTGCAAAATGAGTTAGAGCTTGAAAGAAATAAGAGTATGCTTCAAAGGTTTTTAAAAAAATAAAACTATAACTATAACATGCCAAGTGCCAGTGAAACCTCCGGAAAAGAGTTTCCCAGCTACTTGGCAAATTTATTTTGGTTTATTTATTA
>DNNJ01000212.1:0-163 GCA_003487955.1 Clostridiales bacterium
CAGTCCTGCAAGCCGTTTCGGCAATATCCCAAAAAGCAGAAAAAAAGGGTATAAGTATTGTGTATAGCGCAGATGACGCAAATATCCTTCATGACGGCAAGTGGACACAGGAAGCGGTTTTTAATATCTTGGACAATGCAGTAAAATACAGTGCTGAAAATAC
>DNNJ01000212.1:368-807 GCA_003487955.1 Clostridiales bacterium
GTAAAATACAGTGCTGAAAATACGCAAATAAATGTATCCGTAATGAAGTATGAATTATTCTGCCGCATAGATATAAGCGACGAAGGCGGCGGCATCACGGAGCAGGACATTAACAAGGTATTTGTGCGGTTTTACAGGGGAGAAAATGTCAGGGATATAGAGGGTGTCGGAATCGGATTATTTTTATCAAGAAAAATTATTTCTGCACAAGGGGGATACATAAAAGTCAAATCAACACCGGGCAAAGGTTCTGTTTTTTCTGTATTTCTTCCGTTATAAGATAATTATAAGATAATTCCAATCTTTTTTTCATCATCAATTGATAGTTTTTACAATATGGTATATAATTATAAGAAATCGTAACCAAAGTAACAGTCAGGAGGTAACGTGTATATTTTGATATAAAAGTATTGCTGAAAGGAGACCAACTATGAATTGT
>DNNJ01000212.1:1045-2657 GCA_003487955.1 Clostridiales bacterium
GTCAAGTAAAAAATGACAAATAAATCAAATAATTATAGCGACAGAAAAAATGAGTACAACAAAATAAGCCTATAGAAATAGACGAAAAAATAAGAGTATTAATCTAAGTTAAAAGCAACATTATCCTTAAGTATCTTAAAGATAATACGAACTAACTTATGAGCAACATGACCGAGTGCTGCATAATGGTTATTGCCTTGAGAGCGTTTCAATTTATAGTAATCATCAAAAGTCTTGTTGTTAAGGGAAACATTCCAAGCGGCATTAATTAAAGCATAGCGAAGCAATTTAGAGCCTCGTTTTGACATTTTAGTACTTTTGGCATTAAATTTGCCGGACTGATTAACTGTAGGATCCAAACCGGCATAAGCTAACAGCTTAGAAGGATTCGAGAATCTTGAAATATCCCCGATTTCACCAAGAATCATAGCCCCATTAAGAAAACCGATACCAGGGATAGTCATGATAACAGAATCCAATTCAAGCATAATAGATTTGATGTTTTCATCAATAACATTCAATTGCTGTTCCAATAATTCGATTTGAGTAATAGATTGAGTTATTTGAATAGAAACAGCGGTATCGCCAGTACCCACAGATGATTTTGCCAGACTTTTTAAAGCGATAGCTTCTTCTTTACCGAAACGACCATGGGAAGCCTTTCGGAGGAGATTAGCCAAGTATGTAAGGTGTAAAGCAGCGATTTCATCTGGAGAAGAATGCTTCATTAAAAGCATATAGCAAGTATTAATATGGATACCGGATTTAAAAAAGTACTGCAGTTCAGGGAAAATAACATCAACATAAGAAACAAGTTGAATTTTAAGTTTAGCCTTAGATTTTTTTAATTTTTGTCTGAAACGGCAAAAACTTTTAAGGCGAAGAGAGTTAATATCAGATTTTGAATAAAGTCTTGTTTTGTTCACAATTAATGATTTGATTATTAACATACAATCGACCTTATCGGTTTTAGTCTTGCGAATGTTAGTTTTTCGCAAAGAAGAAGTTTGAATAGGATTTATGACAGAAATACGATAACCAAGGCTAAAAAGAAAGCAAACAAGATTTTCACCATAATGAGCTGTTGATTCAAGACCAATCAAAGTGTTTGATTTATCGAAAGACTTAATCTTTGAAAGGAAGGTATTGAATCCCTCGGCATCATTAGTAAAAGTAAAAGGTTGAACTAACACTTCACCATCAGCGGTCATGGCAGCGGCAAAGTGATTTTGCTTGGCAATATCAATGCCAACATAAATCATTAAACCACATCCTTTAATAAATTTTCGGCAACTGCTTTGATCCACTTAGTTTTATCATCATAGACTTGCGGGAGATAAAAGTTTTAAAACTTATCCAACTATAAATAATTAAGATAAAACTGTGGCAATACACTCCTTCAAATAGTCTAAGCCATAAGAAAATAATAAAAAGTCCACAGTGCCTATCTATATTATATAGGATAAGCTAATATATCGGCAAGACGCCGAGCGAATTTTGAAAGCTTCATCCGCTACGCTCCTTCAGCTTTCAAAATTCGGTAAAAATCTAAAGCGAGCGTAAATAAAATGAAAGGAATGTATGATATAGTTGTCTACTATATCATACAAGA
>DNNJ01000051.1:0-677 GCA_003487955.1 Clostridiales bacterium
ATCAATATGCATTTTGAAAATGAGAAACTGGATTCAATCGAGGCGGATAAAGAATTTGAGATTACGCTGAGGGGTATGCTGGCACAGGACGAAAGCCGGAATACCAGTGAGAATATTCAATGGGGATTTCAGCGTAAGTTCGAAAAGGGCGATATCTTCACGAAGTATAAGAGTTTTATAGGATATACTTGCGTTGGCAGTGAAATTATAATTGTTCCGGAACAGGCAGAGGTAGTCAGAAAGATATTTGACTTATCTTTGCAGGGTCTGTCACTGGGACAAATAAAGTCTTATCTGGAATCTCAAGGGATTAAAACAGTAACGGGTAAGGATATTTGGGATGCGAAGACGGTCCAGAGAATGTTGACCAACGAGAAATACAAGGGCGATACAATGCTTCAAAAGACCTTTACCGAGGATTTTATGACAGGCAAGAAAAGAAAGAATATTGGACAGCGAAACAGGTATTATGTGAAAGACAGCCATCCCGCGATTGTTTCTGCCGAAGTATTCGATAAAGTTCAGGAAGAAATGGTCAAGCGTTCAAGGCTTGTCAGCAACGAGGATGGCAAAGTGGAAATCAGCGGAAGTAGATATAACGGGAAATACATTCTTGGGAATTTGCTTGTATGCGGAGATTGCGGTGCATCTTACCGGAGAAGGACGGAAAGAGGCAA
>DNNJ01000051.1:857-4216 GCA_003487955.1 Clostridiales bacterium
CGGAGAAGGACGGAAAGAGGCAAAGTTCTTTGGCGTTGTGCGACCAGGATTGAGAAAGGCAAGGAGGCGTGCCCCCACTCGCCTACTTTGGATGAAGGCTGGATAAGGGATACTCTGGGCGTGGCTATTTGCCAGAACGGAGCTTATGATGAAGGCATAATCAGGAATGAAGTTGATAAAATCCAGGTTTTTGGCGACTATATTCTGATTTTCCGCAAGGATGGGTTGCAGGATAAAAGGTCATCCCAGAATTACTGAACATGTGATATACTAATAATTGTCAATAAGAATAGAGAGTAAGAGCTCTGGTATATATTGATCGGGGTAAAACCCAACGCAGAAGAAACAAGCTGAGAGGTTTGTTTTTCGCTATAGAGAGGGCGTAAGGCCTTGTAAATAAAGGGGTTTAACGTGCTTAATCTTGTAGATTTAATGCGTTACCCTTGAGTGTATAAAGCAGATCACATATCTTTTAGAAAGAAATAAGGCTCTTGACAAAAACGATTGTAAATATAACCATTTAGAGTAAGAATTTTGTAGAAATATTCAGCCGAAAATTGAAAGAGGTGTTTGGTAATGCCCTATGAATTAGGTGGCAGAGCAGATAAAAGTGGAAACAAATTTGAAATCAGATGGGTAATATACCAAATGCTGAAAGTCTTCGACGAAAAATTAGACTATATTATTTTAGAAGCTATAGGTGACGATGAAAAAGGTGTAGATATCTGGATTGGGCAAAAGGATGACAGTCGTGAAGGCCAGCAATGTAAAGGGAGAAACGGAAGCGAAGAGCATTGGAGTTATGGAGATGCAAATGCCAAAGGGATATTTGCTAATTGGAAGTCTCAATTAGATAGGGATACCTCTAATACCGTTGCTTTAGTATCACCTCTGGCGTTTACTTTGTTAGAGGATTTGATTAATAGAGCGAGGAACACCGGTGAAAATCCAAAAGATTTTTACGAAGGACAAGTGCTCAATGCGGGCAAAGAATTTGTGGGATTCTTCAATAATTTCTGCAAAGCAATGGATATTGACCCAGCACAAGAGAAAGATTTGGTTAGATGTATTTATTATTTAAAACGCATAACATACCGACAAACTTCGGATACAGAATTAAAGGAAATGATTCTGAATAAAATTAGCTATTTACTAATAGGCAATGAGGAAGAAATATATGAAAAATTCATTGCCTGGATAGTAGATGGAGATATTCTTGGGAAGACAATAAATCAAACTGCTTTGTATGCTTTCTTACAAGAAAAGAATATACAGTCCAAAGACCTTGCTAATGACACACGCATTATGCCCAGGCTGGATGAACTTAATCAGGAATATAAAAGAGCATTTTCCCCACTAGACAATGGATTGATTACAAGAAAAGAATTTCTGATGTGCAAAGAAAAAATAGATTCCAGGGATTCTCTGATAATTCATGGGAAAGCGGGGAGAGGAAAAAGTGGATGTACGGTTGCCGTAATTAATTATTGTGAAGAAAATAGGATACCCTACCTGGCAATCAAATTAGATAAACGTATTCCGTGCGGAAATGCTGAAAAATGGGGCAATGATTTAGGATTGCCAGCATCTATATCTCATTGTATCCACAGTATTTCCAAAAATGAAAGAGCAATAATTATTTTAGATCAACTGGATGCTTTGCGCTGGACTCAGGCACATTCCAAAGACGCTTTACTGGTATGCGCTCAAATTATTAATCAAGTTGAGAGATTAAACTTTGAAAGAAAATATAATATATCCATCATTTTTGTATGCCGTACTTATGATCTCGAAAATGATACCATCATTAAATCACTATTTAAAAAAGATGGCAAAAATAAAATAACCAGTTGGAATAAAGTCTTGGTCGGAGATTTAGATGAAGAATTAGTAAAGGGTATAGTCGGTGAACGTTATGGGCAATTAACAAGCAAACTCAAAGAAATACTAAGGATACCAAGCAATTTATATATCTGGCAACAATTAGATCCGAATAAAGAATACACAGAGTGTTCCACAGCAAACCACCTGGTTTCAGAGTGGTGGAAACAGTTGCTGCAAAATGCTTTGAATTTGGAATAAATGAAACCAGCCTGAATGAAACGAAAGAAAAAATGGTCGCATGGATGGAAGGACATGGGAAGATATATATTCCATCAAGCATATTAAACGCTAACAAATCATGTTTGGATTTCTTATCCTCGAACGCTTTCTTATTAATTCAGGATAATAAGGTATCTTTCGCTCATCAATCTATATTAGATTGTTTCTTTGCTGAAAATATGCTTAAACGTTATTATGACGGAGAAGATATTGTAGATATTATTGGAAAGAAAGATAAACAAACGCCTGCCAAGAGATATCAGACACAAATGTTTCTGCAAATTTTATCTGAATTGGATAGCCAAGACTTTATTAATGCAGGCAAAAAGATGTTTGAGTCTGACCAAGTAAGATATTTCGTTAAATTTGTCTTTCTGGAAGTATTAAATCAAATAGATGTGATAGATGAAAATATCCAAAATTTTGTGCTTAATAACTGCGAAGATAAAAGATATGGAAACCATATCATAAATATTGTTATAGCCTCCAGGCCTAAGTATGTTAGATTGCTCAGGCAATACGGCATTCTGGATAAGTGGCTTAATAACTCGCAAAAAAAGGATATTGTTTTTAATTTGCTTACAAGCATTAGTCCAAATTATGAATCGGAAGATAATGCGTTCATTGAAAAGTATGCGTTTCAATCACAGGAAGATGACGATAAATTTGCAAGATGTTTTTGGCATGATATAAATCAAGATACGGATGAATTCTTTGAACTGAGGATGAAATTCTATGAGAAATATCCTCCAATGGCGGATAAATATCTCGATTTTAAAGCAACGCTTAAAAATAATGAAATAAAAACAATACGAATATTGGCATTTCTTTTAAAAAATAAATTGAACGCCAATGAGAAGAATATTTACAAACATGAAGAGGAATTCTTATATGAAGAATCAGAGCTATTAATTACCAGAGGAACGGAGATTATTGATTTATTGTTGCCATATGTTCCTAGAGAAAAAGATGAAAGATTGGAATATAGCGATTGGTCAGGGAGATATTCTTTCAAGAGAGGTCTTGAAAGGGCTTGTATTCAAATTATAAAGAAAGCTAATGCAACAATAATTGCTTCAAATCCCGAAGCTTTTTTGGAACGATATAAAGAGTTTATGGGTAAAGGCAGTGATTTATATAATGAGCTTATATTGGATGGATTATGGCGACTGTCGGAGACATATAGCGACATGGTCGTTGAATATTTATGCAAGGATTTTGAGAACAATATATTTGATAAGACAAGCGGTAATGGT
>DNNJ01000051.1:4389-6270 GCA_003487955.1 Clostridiales bacterium
GTAATGGTGATGAACTATTTCTTGCTAAACAAATACTGAGTAAGCATTCTCAATACTGCAGTGAAAATGTTTTTGCTACATTGGAGAAGAAGGTTTTAAGATATCTGCATCCAAGCGCAAAAGATCACTACAAACACAGAATAGAGTACAATAGGGAGAAAAATGGCCATAAGGTATATTGGTCTTTCTGGGGTGATTTACAGAAAGAACTTCTCGAAGTTCTGCCTTATAATCGCTTAAGTAACCAGGCAAAAGGGCTAATTCGTGTTTTAAACCGTAAATTTCCTAAGGGATCATCTTTATATAAACATTCTGATGGGCATGGGGGATGGGTAAGCTCTTCCATAGCGGGCAAAAAGCTAAATAACATACAGTGGCTTGGAATTTTAACGAACATAAAACTTAAACATAAAATACATTCGGGTTGGAAAGAAGTTCCTGGCGGATTTATTGAAAACTCTATCGAACAATTAGCCAGTAGCTTTCGGACTGCTGTTTCTGAAGAACCGGAGCGGATGATAAATCTGGTTCTAAAACATAAAGGACAAATTTTGGGTGCATATGTGGATTCTTTGTTTAGCGGAGTAGCATATAGTAAAGATTTAGAAAGCGTGCCATTGGACTTACTTGTAACTATGATTGTGAACTATCCATATGACTATAATTCTTACAGTGCAAAATATATTTGTACAATTATTGAGAATAAAATCTGTGAAAAGTGGCCGCAACATGTATTGGATATTCTTAAGGATATTGCGGTTAATCACAAAGACCCCGAGATAGGAAAACCCAACGTGACAAATACTGAAGACAAAGAAATGCGTAGCTATAATATGCTACAAAGCAATGCAATAAATTGTGTAAGGGGTGAGGCGGCGCAAGCCATAGGAAAGCTCTTATGGAAAGAAAAGTCTTTGTTTAGTCAATTCAAAGGAACAATTGAAAAATTAACCTTGGATGAAAATCTGGCTGTGAAATTCGCAAGCTTATATGCGTTATGGCCCTGTTATTATATTGAAAGAGATTGGGCATCGGAAAAAATTATAAATTTGTATGAGCAGGACTATAGATTTGCAGGCTTCCACGGCACGAAAAACATGTTTTTTTTGTTGTATCCCAAATACCGTGAGCGTGTTTTAAATATTATTACTAAATGTTATGAGTCAGATGATAAAGAACTGATTCAAATGGGGTCATACTCACTGGCGGAAATGTATATACGCGAAAACGAATTTGCGGACATTATGGATAATATTGATATAATGACTGAAGCACAGGCGGAAGCAGTCCTTCATATGGCAATCCTTTATTTCAATAAAGAAGAGTTTAATACATTAGTGAAAAATATGATACGCAAGTTTAAATCAAGCACTTTAGACTTGGAAATGCCGATTTCCAGATTGTTTTATGATAAACTTATTGATTTAGAACGAGACAAAGACTTCCTAATTGAAATAATGAATTCCGACTTAAGTTACAGAACAATACACGCATTTGTACATTATCTTGAAGAAGAATCAAAGTCGGTGGTTGATTTCAAGGACATTATATTGTCAATGAGTTATCATCTAGTTAATGATGGGAGTAACAACACTAAAGGCGTGTGGAGAATCGAAAGTGAAATTTCAAAATTGATAATTGGTTTATATGATGAAACATCCGCTTCATCGCTGCCAGACAAAAAAGATATTGCCGAAAAATGCCTTGATGTATGGGATTTGATGTTTGAAAAACAAATCGGTTCTATCAGACAGTTGAGCCAGAAATTAATGGAAAGATGAAAGATTTATCTGATTTATGGCTATCCGCCAAAGGGATACCAAAGGAGTAAAGCATCTTTTTTGTACACTCAAGGCACGTTGAGACGGTAGTATTGATGTC
>DNNJ01000406.1 GCA_003487955.1 Clostridiales bacterium
CTGACACAGCCTTCGTCAACTTTCTGCTGGATGGTTTCAGACGCCTTTTGGTAGGAGAAAGTTCCGACGATAACGGATGGAACGGTGCCAAGCAAGATACAGGTTAAAGCGGCTTTTTTTAAAAGCTTAGATTTATAAATCTGCAATATATATCACTTTCCCGGTAAATATTAATTCAATTATTATTTATTTTTTCCAGACTGTTTCTTTGAACAAATTAATAATATTCCATTCCGATCGAAATTGACAGGTCATTTTAGCGCTAAATTACGAAAGTAACCGAAATGAATATGGAAAAAGAATAAAAATTAGTTAAAATCTAAAATATAGCAGGTTACCACCTAGAATCCCCAGCTTATCCGGATTTTACCTCAATATTATTATTGATTTTTTTAAGAACAGGAGTTTTGCAAATGAACAGTTCAGTTACATCTGTATCGCCGTCTCCCCCAACAGACACATCGGCTGTCACCGTTTCCAAGCCCAGTGCATGGAGGCGGATTAAACGCGACAAGTGGATGCTTCTGATGATGCTTCCAGGCATTTTGGTTTTTATCCTTTTTAAATATGTTCCCATGTTTGGAATTATTGTTGCTTTTCAGAACTTTAAGCCTTATTTGGGCGTTTTGAAAAGCCCATGGGTCGGATTTAAGCATTTCCAGACTTTCTTTGCTGATGAAAGTTTTTTCAGGCTGTTTTCCAACACTTTAATATTTGGAGTATTGAACCTTGTATTTGCATTTCCGCTTCCCATTATAGTTGCATTAATGCTGAATGAAATCAGGGCGGAATGGTATAAGCGTGTCATTCAAACGTTTATTTATATTCCTCATTTTATCTCATGGGTTGTTGTGGCAGCGCTGACGGTTTCTTTTTTTGGTACACAGGATGGCATCGTCAATTCTTTATTAGGGACAAATACAAATTTCCTTGCTAACCCCGCCACTTTCAGGGCAGAAATTGTTTTGCAGGGTATCTGGAAAGGAACCGGATGGGGCACCATTATTTATTTAGCAGCGCTGTCTGGAGTGGATCCGCAGCTGTACGAGGCTGCACAAATAGACGGCGCCAATCGGTGGCAGCAAATGTGGCATGTTACCTTGCCAGCGATACGCGGTACGATTGTGATTCTTCTAATACTGCACATGGGTAGATTTTTGGACGTTGGATTTGAACAGTTGCTGTTGATGATCAATCCTTTGGTACAAAATGTCGGAGACGTTTATGAAACCTATGTATATGACATTGGTGTTACACATGGTCAATTAAGCTACTCCACTGCAGTTGGTTTGTTTAAATCTGTCATATCATTGATTTTAATCTTGGCAACGAATAAAATTTCGACAGCACTTGGAGAAGAAGGACTGTTTTGACATCGAAGAAAACCAAATACAGGGGAGAGAATATAGCCATGCAAAAGAGACATTGGAAATATTGGAAATATAGTGTCGGAAGTGTTACTTTCGACGTTATCAACATTTTGTTATTATTAGCATTTGGGTTAGTATGTTTACTGCCGTTTCTCTTTGTTATTGCGGCATCTTTCAGTAATCCAACTGAATTGCTGAAGTACAAATTCTTTTTGTGGCCCAAAGGATTTACGCTGGATTCCTATAAATATGTTTTATTCACGACAGATTCGGTTGGCCGCAGTTTGTTAGTTTCTGTAATTATGACCATTTTAGGCACCGCTATTTCTATGGCTGTAACCAGTATGATGGCATATCCTTTAGCACATTCTAATGTCTTTGGTTTTAAACCAATCATGAAGATGGTAACGATTACGCTGGTATTTGGCGGAGGTATGATTCCTACATATCTAACCATTGGAGCATATGGAATGCTTGATTCCTATGCATCCATATTACTCCCTGGGGCGGTTAGCGCATCTTCGCTGATAGTCTTTATTAGTTTCTTCCGTTCGCTGCCAAAAGAGTTGGAAGAAGCAGCCAAAATTGATGGATGCAATGATTTTGGAATTTTTATTAAAATTGTCCTGCCGACGTCTACTGCTCTTCTTGCTACGTTTACTCTGCTGTTTGCAGTGGGAAATTGGAATGCATGGTTCAATTATATTCTGTACATTAATGATAGTACAAAATGGCCAGTGCAGGTAATTTTAAGAACCATGCTTTCAACTTCCAACTCGGCTATTGGCGATAGCCTGATGATGGGGGAGGACTATGTACCTCCGCAGGATGTTGTCAGATACTGCACAATTGTCATTGCAACAGCCCCGATTTTAGTGGTGTATCCGTTTCTGCAAAAGTATTTTACCAAAGGCATTATGATAGGTTCTGTGAAAGGGTAATCCAGTAAAACTTGTTTTTTACAGTGTTTGGATATCCTGTTTTTAAGATATCAATATAAATAATTTTTTAGGAGGTTTTATTTTGAAAAGGGAAAGATTTTGCCGTGCGTTGAGTGTGCTGTGCATAGCAGGCGTGCTTTCTGGTTTTGCTGTTGGTTGTTCTTCAAAGTCTGCTTCTGGTACAGAAGGTTCTCAGTCTGCCACAGTTACCCAGGAAGCCAGTGAGACTGCAAAACCGGTTGAATTTAAAATTGTTCTTCCGTACACAGGAGAGACTCCATCTTCAAACAGTCCCACTGAAAAAAAATTAAAGAAAAATTCAAATTCAAATTTTACAATTGAATGGACTCCTATGATTTCGTATGCGGATAAGTACAATGTAATGATGAATTCAGGCCAGCTGCCGGATGTACTGATCATTCCTGATGTTAAGGCCGATGTGTTTTTGGATGCTGCAAAAAACGATCAGTTTTGGGAACTGTCTTCCTATATGACAAACGATGACTATCCTGGATTTAAGAATTATAAAAAATTAGCGTTACAGAACTGCAAGACGGATGGAAAGCTGTATGTGCTTCCACGGGAAAGAATTCTAAAAAGGCAGATGGTTTGCTATCGTGTCGACTGGGCAAAGGAAGCCGGTCTGGATGCTCCAGACACAATTGATAAACTCTACAAAATGGCCCAAACATTTGGTAAAGGCGATTTTGACGGGAATGGCCAAAAAGATACCATTGGATTAGCACTGGGAACGGTTCAGGATAATGGCGGCACAACAATTGATAACTTAAATGAACTGATTGTAGCCAATGGAGGAATCAATAAGTTTGGACTGAAAGACGGCAAAGTTGTGTCAACCATTGTAACATCAGAGTTTAAGAGCACAATATCGCTTCTAAGAAGAATGTATAAAGAGAATTTAATCAGCAAGGACTTTCCGATCACAAAGACAACAGAATTGGTGTCAAATTTTGTTGACAAGGAAAAAACCGGACTATGGCTCAGCATGGGTGTTCCAGGACCGAAAGATACGCTGTATTTGGCCAAGAAAAAAGCCGGAAAAGTGAAACAGTTATCTGATATGTATGCCTTTACTTATTTAAAAGATGCTTCTGGAAATCCTCGCAGTCCGGCGGAATCGGGCTTCAATGGCGGTATTGCTTTCCCAAAATCGTCTGTTAAAGATCAGACGAGGTTTGATCAGATTATGAAAGTATTTAATTATATTTCTACAAAAGACGGGCAGAGACTGGTCAACAATGGTGTAGAGGGAATTCAATATACAAAGGTTGACGACACGCATATTAAGGCTATTCCGGAAGATCAGCAAAAAATCAAGAGTACAAATTCCAGTGCGATCAACCAGATGTCTACATGCGGTAATTATGCTTATACGGTTGTAGGCGAATCATTAACAGAAGATTTGGCAAAGGCAAGAAATACTTATAAAGACAGTGAACTTGTGGCTGATATAACGGTACCGTTTACTTCCAATGAATATGCACAAAATGGAGCAAAACTTAGTAAACTGATTGATACGGCAACGTTTAAATATATTCTTGGACAAATCAGTGATTCTGATTTTGATGCAGCTATTAAACAATGGAGAACTTCCGGCGGGGATAAGATGGACACAGAATATACGGAAGCGTATCAAAAGGCGCAAAGCAATTAGGTTATGGCCATTGAGAGCGGGGGCGGAAATTCCG
>DNNJ01000118.1 GCA_003487955.1 Clostridiales bacterium
AATCCACACCTCAAAGAGGTAGCCCTCTGTCTTGATAATGACGAGGCTGGATACAAGGCATCGGAACGGCTGAAAAATCAGCTCGCAGAAAGTGGATATGGAAGCTGTTCGCTTATGTCGCAAGGTAAGGATTGGAATGATGATTTAATAAACAGCCAGCGGGTACAGGGAAGCTTTGAAATGAAGATGGCATGAAAAAGGCAGGGCAGTTTTTTATTGATTGCCCTGCTTTATTAAAAGCTACTAATTGATATACGAATTGAATTTTGATAACTTCACTATATGCTTATTTTATTCGCTTATTTCATCTTCCTTTAGCTTGTTCTCAATCCTTTGCTGCCCTTTTGCATTTAAGAAGGATAGAATAACAAATACCACGGAAATAAAAATGACAGCATAAATGAAAGTAACTGCTAACACTGAAATAAAAAGCCCATCTAATATTCCGGTATACTTATCCCCATATAGAGAGAAGTTCCTTATTCCATTAACAATACTTATAGCTAGACTTGAAATGAAAATAATCAATATTGTTGGTGCTTTTTTGTTTTTGGAATTGTTCATAAAATCGTATCCGATTAACATACTCCTTATCGCAATGTAAGCTATCGATAAAATAATAATACCGAGCTCAGCTGCATACTGTGTGAACGGCATATCCATCACATAAGATTTAATAAAAACAGAAATAATAGCAAGGAACAGCACTAAAAGATAGGCTTCGCTTTGAATCTTATTGTTTAACTGTAATATACGTTCATCCTTTAATTTTTTATTTTTCATTTTGATTCCTCCCAAAATAAGTCATTTAATGTTTTGTTAAGAGCCTTGCATATTGCAATACAAAGTTTCAATGTTGGATTATAATTCCCAGATTCTATTAAACCAATAGTTTGTCGTGTAACGCCAACAATATCGGCTAAGTCTTCTTGACTCATGTCGTATTCAATCCTAGCAATTTTAAGTTTTATATTTTTCACTAAGCTCCCCCTTCTCTGGACTTGATAATCCAAGTGTACATTATAAAACACATAATGTCAATTATATATTACATTATGTTTGAAACGAATTGCAGTCCCTTTTCATCATTAATGAGTAAAGGGAGTTTTCAGATTGAATATATAAAATTATTACTTAACACGTTTGTTAATTTAAAATACAAATTTAAAGCTAAATCGAAAGGAGTTATCTATGATATCTCAAGTTTATATCCTCATAGCAGCGGCCGCCGTGATGTTTTCAGTCATCGGCGGCCTTTCACTTTTAGCCCATTACTATACTCTTAACGGAATCAAATCCCGTACAGTGGGTGATGGACAACATGGCACAGCAAGATTTGCTACCAAGAATGAAATCAAAATCACCTACAAACACATCCCTTTTAAGCCAAAGGAATGGCGAAGGGGTATAGCACTACCTCAAGTTAATCAGCAGGGGTTAATCCTTGGAAGCACAGGCAAGAAAAATGAACTTACAGCACTGGTAGATACCGATGATGTCCATTGTCTGATGATTGGTGCATCTGGTGTGGGCAAGACTGCTTTTTTTCTTTATCCCAACCTTGAATATGCCTGTGCCAGTGGTATGAGTTTTCTCACCACCGATACCAAAGGGGACCTTTATCGAAATTACGGAGCCATCGCCCGTGATCACTATGGCTATCATGTAGCAGTCATTGATTTACGTAATCCCACCCGCTCGGATGGTAATAATATGCTTCACTTGGTCAACAAATATATGGATTCACATCGAGCTGATGAAAAGAATCTTGTTGCAAAAGCTAAAGCAGAAAAATATGCAAAGATTATTGCCAAAACCATAATCAATGCGGGTGGAGAAAATTATGGACAAAACCAGTTTTTCTATGATGCTGCCGAAGGGCTCCTTACTGCTGTAATTTTGTTAATTGCAGAATATCTTCCTCCAGCAAAAAATGAGGATGGCTCAATCACTGATTGTCGTCACATAATCAGCGTCTTCAAACTGGTGCAGGATTTACTTGCCCCAAGTAAGGTAAAAGGCAAAAGTCAGTTCCAGCTCCTAATGGATAAACTTCCAAGTGATCACA
This sequence comes from Clostridiales bacterium, assembly GCA_003487955.1. Taxonomy (GTDB): domain Bacteria; phylum Bacillota; class Clostridia; order Tissierellales; family Sedimentibacteraceae; genus Sedimentibacter. Next base: position 2,069 of record DNNJ01000118.1, read on the forward strand.
AAGCACGATGGTTTGCAGGGGCAGCGCTCAACTCAGCAGAGCAGGCGATGATGTCTGTTCTCTCTACGGTGCTCTCAAGGCTAAACTCATTTCTTGACTCCGAGATGGAGCAGATTTTGTGTTTTGATACAGCCGTTGATGCCGAGAAGTTTGTAAATGAAAAATCGGCATTATTTATTGTGCTACCGGAAGAAGATTTAACAAAATACTTTATGGTCAGTCTTATGATCCAGCAGCTGTACCGTGAGATTTTAGCAGTAGCTGATGAAAATGAAGGTAAGCTGAAAAACAGAGTGATATTTTACTGTGATGAGCTTGGTACGCTTCCTGCCATTGATTCGTTGGAGCTGATTTTTTCTGCCAGCCGTTCCCGCCGCCTGACCATGGTACCAATTATTCAAAGTTTTGGCCAGCTTGAAAAAAACTATGGAAAGGAAGGCTCGGAAATCATTGTAGATAACTGCCAGGATACTATATTTGGCGGCTTCGCACCCAATAGCCAAACAGCGGAAGTATTGTCCAAAGCCCTTGGCAGCCGCACTGTTATGTCCGGGAGTGTTAGCCGCGGCAAAAATGATCCCAGCCAGTCTCTGCAAATGATGGAACGGCCACTTATGACAGCGGATGAATTGAAATCCATTCCCAAAGGCAATTTTGTTGTGATGAAAACAGGTACTCATCCGATGAAAACAAAGCTGCGTTTATTTTTAGATTGGGGCATTACCTTTGATAGTGTTTATACAGTTGCAGAACGTGCCCACCGAAAGGTTAGCTATGCAGATAAACAAATATTGGAGGAAAATATCACGCGCCGTCATTCTGCATTTATCGCTGTTGATACTGAAACCGGTGAGCTGTTAGAGGAAGCAAGCGGCACCGGCACTTTGCATACTCCTATTGCTAATCCTCAAACAGATGCATCAAAACGCCGTACCCATGTGCGGACATCTTAAAAGGAAGGGGGTATAACATGGGATATTTTGATCATTTGTATAGGGCTTCACCTGATGAGCTGCCGTCAAGAGCAAGGGTTGTTTATATGTATTTAAAAGACCGCGCAGGAAAGGGGCAGGACTGCTGGCCAGCAGTAAAAACCATTGCCTCTGACTTGGACTTATCACGTAGTACTATCAAGAGGGCACTCCATGATCTTACCAAAGCCGGATTGGTAGAAAAGGAAACCCGCTATCGGGAAAATGGAAGCCACACCAGCAACAGATTAATTTTGAAATAGGATTTGATGGGTCGACAGATAACTAAAAAAGCACATAGTTTCCGCCAAGGGGAAACTATGTGCTTTGGCGGAACCCAGCCCCGGTTCATGGTGAACCGCCCAGAACCTCTCACTCTATAAGAATTTATTACAGAGAAAGAACAAAGGGTATGTTAAATTACTTTTCCATAATGTTAATTATAAAAGTGCATTACTTCAAAATATTTACTTATTTTATTCTCTATAAGCCCAAAGCACTTTATCAATTTTTCTTGGTGTCCATTTATCTGTTTGAAATAATTGATTTAATTCTTCTGCCTTAGCATATAATATCTGCTCAAGCAGGATACCATCTTTAAGTGTTAAGGATTCTGGTTGCATACGAAGGAGTTGCTCGCGATCCTTTAATTCTCTGATGTTAAGTAATGCTTTAACTACAAACTGATCTACTGTTCCAAAATGATTCGGAAATAGGATTGACAGCAAGCCAGAAGCCCCAGCAATTCCAAGACCATGAATTCTAGTCGCAATTTCAAGTCCAGCACGGGTATTTGTTCTTTCAAAGGAGAATAAAGCCTTTTGTATATCTGCAAGTTTTGAAGGATCGTCTAGATGCCTTTTTAATTGTGCACGGGTGGTAGTGAGTCGATTTTTTGCAGTATATTTCCAGACAAAGTATGTGTCATACAGAAAGGTATAAAACTCCTCAGTGCTCATTTGTGATACAACAGAGTACTCTAATATTTCTAATTCCTTTTCAAGCTTTATATTTGCATCAGAAACTTGTCTCCAGTAGTTATCTTCGGCATCCAACCAATCCTTTTGTTTGTTAGATATCCACAGCTTGGAAATGTTTGTAGATGGCATTTCATCAGGCTTCATCTTCGTCCACCACGTTTTTTTACATCCTTTCTTATTTCATCAAAGTGTTTATCCGATATAGTTGTCTTTTCACGAAATTCAGAGACGACATCACTCATAACTGAGTAATTAAGGGCTGTTCCTTCGCTATCAGAGATGTAGTCCATAGCCCGGTCTTCACCTATGCCAAACTGTTTGGCGGTATGAATTGCATCAATATTTGCTCCAAGAAAAATAAATTCCCAGTTATATTTTGATTTTTGTCTTTCAATCTGTGCCTTGACTTTTTTAGCGGAATATTCACGGCTGGAATTTTCTTCGCCATCTGTGATAATAACGAACATTACCTTTTCTGCTCTGAATTCCTCAGCTGTATGTTTTTGGGCATTGCCAATCTTATGAATTGTACTACCTATTGCATCAAGTAGTGCCGTAGATCCGCCGACTTGGTACTCTTTTTCGGTGATTGGGCTAACCGCCCTAATATCAATGCGATCATGAAGCAACTCGTAATTGTTATCAAAAAGTACGGTGGTAATATGACAATCACCTTCTACATTCTTTTGCTTGATAAGCATAGAATTATAGCCCCCGATTGTATCCTTTTCCAGCCCGCTCATGGAGCCGCTTTTGTCCAGTATAAATACTAATTCTGTTAATCCTTTTTTCATTAAATTGTCCTCCTTAAGTTTTATTGTGACTTAAGAATAACCTTTAAGGCAGAACTATAGGTCGTCCCAAAAGCGACAACTATCTTTGTGAGGCAAACCCCTCATATCTGGGTTCGTATTTATAGTGCATAATTCCTTCGATTAAATCCAGGGCAAAAACCCCCAAGTCCGCATCAATAATAATGTCAATCCTTCGGCAGTTAGTTTTAATCCAATCCTTCACATTGGAAG
>DNNJ01000117.1:0-3812 GCA_003487955.1 Clostridiales bacterium
AAAGCTAGCTTACAACAAACACAGCACAAAAAAAGGTCGCGGCACAGTGCGTACAGTGAACTCTCGATGGACATGTATTCGCTTTGTTTGCAGACCATCTAGTAACCATCATAGCTCTCTTCTACAGATAGTAGTCATAGCCTCAGCATAGGCTGCGGTCCAAATCTTATATAATCGGTGTTTGCCCATAGAGAACTCCTCACGATGCCTCGGGAGGAGTTAGTGTCGAGGCGGGTTACGCTTACATTTAATCGCTAGATTAAAATAGCATTACTTATTTAAGAATAGAAAGTGGGAGCGAAACATGCATAAATATCAAGAAGAAAAACGGCATGAATATACATTTTTTGCGCTATTTTTATATGCAACCATGATTGTTGATTTATATAAGATGTTTAATCAAATGTTCATTGGGCTTCCAAACTCTTCTTCAGAATTGCTGAGAAATTTTATATACATTATTGTATTCTTTTATATATTGTGGGATGCGTTGAAAAATAAACGTATAACAGAACCGCTTCTACTAACCATTTTGTTTATTATTTTAATGTCTGCCAGTTATTTTATAAATCATGAAATTAGGCCTCTGATGTCTGAAACTATTCTGATGTTTGTTTCTAGACTAATGCCAGCTTATTATATTACAAGGTATGTAAATAATTGGGATTCATTCCTAGAGAAAATAGATAGACTTAAGTGGTTAGCAGTATTGTATTCTCTAGTAATTATTATTTTCCCTAATGAAATATCAGGGCACTATATGACACTTTCATACAATTTATTGATTCCAGTAATAGTTATGCTCAACGTTGCAATTTATAAAAAAAAGTTTTCCAGTTATTTTGGGGCCTGTATATGCCTGTATACAATGTTTTTTTATGGTGCCAGAGGACCGATTATGTGTGTAATATTTTCAATGATAATTTTAGTAATCATATCTTATAGAAATCTTAAAACAGGAAACAGATTATTATTACTGTTTGGCAGTATATTTTTGGTTAGTCTTTTTTTTTATACCGATATAGCGGCCTGGGTATATAGAATTAAACCTAACTCTAGAACGGTACAATTGTTATATAAAAATTCACTATTTCAAACAGCTGCTCGTGATATCTATTGGAAAAACAGTATAAGAGAACTTATTAATTCGCCTTTAAAAATTCGAGGTTTTTTAGGTGACAGAACATATTTTAGTTCAGTGTTTAATCAAAGCATTATAACAGGTATATATGCACATAATTTTATAATTGAGCTATTTCTTCAATTTGGTATTTTAATAGGTGGATTATTATTGGTCGGCTTAATTCTAACCTCTTTCAAAGCATTTAAAAATGCTTTATACACTAAAGAAAAAGAAAAGAAAGCTGGATTTGCAACCTTTTTTGGACCTATATTTATTTTTTCAATGATATCAGGATCTTATTTATCACATTATCAATTGTGGTTAATGTTTGGGGTGGTGGCAAATTTTATTAAAAGGGAGAATATAAGGAACGGAGTCACAGATAGTCTCATAACCTAAAGTGTCGAAGTGTTAATAATGATGGTGCTTAAGTGCTAAACGGATCTTCTTGAAGTGTAGATTGTTATCGCTTTTTAAATTGCTAACAATCCAAGTTTGGAGAACATAAACAGCCGAATATCATATTAAAGAATGGAGGGTAAAATTTGAAAGAAGGGGTATTAAATAAAATCTATAGTAAAGAAGCTATTTGTGGGGTAGTTGGACTTGGATATGTTGGACTTCCCCTAGCTGTAGAAAAGGCTAAAGCAGGATTCAAAACTATAGGATTCGATATTCAAGAATCAAAAGTTGAGATGGTTAATGCCGGTGAGAATTATATCGGCGATGTTGTAAATGAGGATCTTGAAGAAATCGTTAAATCTGGTTTGCTATCCGCTACTACAGACTTTTCACAGGTCGCGTCGGCAGACTGCGTCTGTATTTGTGTCCCTACCCCTTTAGATGAGCATCAGCAGCCAGATATTAGTTATGTGAAAGCATCAGCTGAGAGTATCGTCCCATTTATGCATAAAGATATGTTGATTGTACTTGAATCAACTACATATCCAGGAACCACAGAAGAATTATTAAAACCAATTTTAGAGAAATCAGGCCTAAAATGTGGTGAAGACTTCTATCTTGCCTTTTCCCCGGAGAGGGTAGACCCGGGCAACCTGATTTATAAAACCAAGAATACACCCAAAGTTGTCGGCGGTATTACTCCCGAGTGTACAGATGTTGCAGCGGCTCTTTACGAGGCAATCTTGGAGGCGCCGATTCACAAGGTATCATCTCCCGCTGTGGCCGAGATGGAAAAGATTCTCGAAAACACTTATAGAAACGTAAATATTGGTCTAGTCAACGAGCTTGCTATTCTCAGCAATAAGATGGGGATTAATTTTTGGGAAGTCATAGAGGCCGCAAAATCTAAGCCCTATGGTTTCCAGGCTTTCTATCCAGGACCTGGCCTTGGCGGACATTGCATACCGCTGGATCCATATTATTTATCCTGGAAAGCACGAGAATATGGTTTTCATACTTCCATGATTGAATCCTCAATGATGGTAAATGATAGAATGCCTGAATATTGTGCAGAAAGAGCTAGCAAGATTCTTAATAGATTCAGGAAGGCCATGAACGGATCAAGGATTTTAATATTGGGAGTAGCATACAAACAAGATATTGACGATTACAGGGAAAGTCCCGCAATCAGAGTAATTAATGAACTGGAAAAAGAGGGCGCTGAAGTAGTCTATTTTGATAAATTCGTCGCTGAATATCGTGAGAGTGGGGTGGTGAAAAGGGGAGAACCCGAATTAACCGCTGAACTCATTGAAAGCGCAGACCTAGTAATAATTACAACTGCGCATACAAATGTTGATTATGATTTTGTGCAAAAGCATGCAACAGCTATTTTTGATACCAAAAACGCTATGAAACATGTTGTAGCACGGGATAATATCGAGTTGTTATAAGGGGGTACTTATAGTGAGTATAAAATATGCAATTATTGGCTGCGGCAGAATTTCACCAAATCATATTGCCGCTGCCATTGAAAACAACTTAGAAGTAGTTGCAATATGCGATATAGATGAATCAAAGATGGGTGGTGTAATTAATAATTTTAACCTTCCAACCGATACGAAAAAATATATTGACTATAAGGTAATGCTTCAAGCCGAAAAACCTGAGCTTGTGGCAATTTGTACTGAAAGCGGAAAACATGGCCAGATTGCTTTAGATTGTATTGAAGCTGGCGCTAATCTTATCATTGAAAAACCTATTGCGCTTTCATTGGAAGAAGCAGATATGATTATTGAGAGGGCTAATGAAAAGAATCTAAAGGTAAGCGCATGCCATCAGAATCGGTTTAACAAATCTGTGCAGAAGATTAGAGAAGCAGTCGAAGAAAATCGTTTTGGCAGACTTTTGTATGGCACCGCTCACATTAGATGGAATAGAGGAGAAGAGTACTATAAACAAGCGCCATGGAGGGGTACTTGGGAACAAGATGGCGGCGCCCTAATGAATCAATGTATTCATAATATCGACCTCCTGAGATGGATGATGGGTAATGAAATTGTTGAAGTAGTCGGTATGACAGATAATCTTATTCATGGCTTCATTGATGCTGAAGATTTTGGCATGGCTCTTGTCAGGTTTTCTAATGGAAGTTACGGGATTATTGAGGGCACTACAAATATTTATCCAAAAAATTTAGAAGAAACCTTGTATATTTTTGGCGAAAAAGGGACTGTTAAAGCTGGCGGTAAATCAGTGAACTTGATAGAAGAATGGCAGTTTGCAG
>DNNJ01000117.1:4022-6461 GCA_003487955.1 Clostridiales bacterium
TGGCAGTTTGCAGACAACTGGGATAATCCAGAAGAAGTTAAAATGCAGTATCATGAAAATCCACCGAATGTATATGGATTCGGTCACAATCCACTTTATGCAGATGTGATTGATGCAATAAAAAATAAAAGAGAGCCTTATGTAACGGCCGTTGACGGGAGAAACGCTCTTGAGCTAGTGCTAGCTATCTATAAATCTGCGGCAGAGGGAAAAAGGGTAAAACTCCCGCTTAATAAATGTAGCACATTAGATTTTGTTGGAAGGTTTATAAATACTAATGGGGGTGATTAAATGCTACTAAGTAATATCTTTAAAGAATACGGTTTTTTAATAAATATAGTTATAAATAATGAAAAAAGTTTTGACTACCTTGCTTTGACAGCTTCTAATATCAATGGTTTACTATGCGTTTTTCTCGATGATGAGAAATATATTAATGATATTAGTTCAAATGTAAGAATGGTAATAACAAACAAAAGAATTGGGAAGTTGCTCGAAGGCACCCACTATGGAATTTGTATAGTTGACAATCCACGCGAGGTTTTTTTCCTTGTCCACAACTATTTATCCGAAAAACGTTGTAAATCAGGAAAAAAGGAAAAAACAATAGTAGGCAAGAACTGTAATATTAGCATTTTATCTAGTATCGCCAAAAATAATGTAAGGATCGGGGATAATGTAGTAATAGAAGAGTTTGTTGTTGTGCGTGAGAATACAACTATAGGTGATTATTCAATAATAAGAGCCGGATCAGTTGTTGGCGGTCAAGGGTATGAATTTAAAAGAGTCGGTGAAGGTATTTTAAGCGTTGCTCATGCAGGGGGAGTTATGATAGGTAATAATGTCGAAATACAGCATAATACATGCATTGATAGAGGGGTTTTTGATTGGGATAATACTATCATTGGAGACAATTGCAAGATAGATAACCTGGTTCATATTGCTCATGGAGTAAAGATTGGTAGGAATTCGATGATTGTAGCGAATGTTGGTATAGGAGGCAGAACTATTATTGGCGAAAATACTTGGATTGGATTTTCAGCCACAATAACTAACGGAGTTTCAGTAGGAGATAATTCTAGGGCAAACATTGGATCAGTTGTAACCAAGTCTATTCCAAATGGCGGGAGTTTTACTGGAAATTTTGCCATTGATCATTCTATATTTTTGAAAAATCTAAAAAAATCATTGGGTAATGATTAGGAGTTGATGGTTTTGGAATTTAGGGACTTAAACGCCCAGTACATAAAATACAAGAATGAAATAGATTCTGCAATCCAGAAAGTAATAGACAATACGAACTTTATTGGGGGCAAAGAAGTATATACCCTTGAACAAAGATTAGCTGAATATGTTGGCGTTAAACATTGCCTCACTTGTGCTAATGGAACAGAGGCCATGACACTAGTATTAATGGCTTGGGATATTAAAGAAGGGGATGCTGTATTTGTCCCTGATTTTACTTTTTTTTCAACCGGAGAAGTTGTATCTTTTAGGGGAGCCACCCCCATCTTTGTTGACGTGGACAGAAAGACTTTTAATATTGATACGGTTAAACTTGAAAAAGCAATAATTAAAGTAATAAAAGAAGGTAAGCTAACTCCGAAAGTTATCATCCCAGTTGATTTATTTGGCCTTCCGGCAAATTATGGGGAAATCCAGAAGATAGCGAAAAACTATAAACTAAAAGTTCTTGAAGATGGTGCTCAAGGGTTTGGTGGAAGTATCAATGGTGAGAAGGCTTGCAGCTTTGGCGATGCCGCAACAACATCTTTCTTTCCAGCTAAGCCTTTAGGATGCTATGGAGATGGTGGGGCTATCTTTACAGATGATGACGGTTTAGCTAATCTCTTAAGATCATATAAAGTGCACGGCAAGGGCGAAAATAAGTATGACAATGTCCGAGTGGGAGTTAATTCTAGGCTAGATACAATTCAAGCCGCAATCTTGAATGTTAAGCTTACAGCTTTTATTAACCACGAGCTCGAAGATGTAAATAGAGTGTACAAGCTTTATACAGAAAAACTTAATGGAATTGTAGAAACACCAGTAATCCCTGAAGGTTATGTATCTAGTTTTGCTCAATACACAATTAAGCTTGACAACAAAGAAGCAAGAGATAGCTTGCAAGCTAAATTAAAGGCGGAAGGTATTCCCAGCATGGTTTATTATGTCAAGCCGATGCATAGACAAAGAGCATTTAGAGAATTGCATCATGACGAAAATGATTTTCAGGTAACAAATGAGCTATGCGATATTGTACTGTCCCTGCCAATGCATCCATATCTACATAAGGATGATATTTTCCATATAATAAATAGTATTAGCGAGTTATTATTATAAACATTTAGACCGGTTTAAAATTAAGATAGTAAGATAAATTCATAAAATCCGTCCCAATAAAGTATTTGTTGAGGGATGGTTTTATCAAAATGAACA
>DNNJ01000117.1:6687-7020 GCA_003487955.1 Clostridiales bacterium
TGTGAAGGTAGTATATGCAATCTTAACTTATCTCAATGGCATTTTGAATATAAGTAGCAAATTTTGTTCTTGAAGGTTAAGTAACAAATTGCCAATTTGGGGGGTAAAGGCTTGGAAAAATTTCGATATTTTGTTGTGCTTTTTTTTATCTGTACACTAATAATATCCGGATGCGGTAAGGCTTCAAATGTTGCCCCCCAGACAATCAGGGAATTATCCTCAGTGCCCTCAGTGCCCTCAGTGCTACCGGGGGAACAGATTACCTTGACCTGGCAGGCACCTTTGGATTGGGGTCCTGGTTCAGATTGCTGCTACCGGGTGGAGTTCTATAAC
>DNNJ01000227.1 GCA_003487955.1 Clostridiales bacterium
TGGATTTACAGAATGATGGTTGATAATAATTATCAGTCAAAAGGGTATGGCAAAAAAACAATGCAGTTACTGTTGGATAGAATAAAAGAAGATAAAAGCCGCAATAAAATTTTTCTTGGAGTACATAAGGAAAGTTTTGCAGTTGATTTATACAAAAAATTCGGATTTGAATTTAATGGCCAGGTTTTTGGAAGCGAATATATAATGAGATTGGATTATTAAAGAAATAGCCAGAATTATCCGATATTTTATGTTGATATTAATTATCAATCAAGAAAAACTATTCCTGAAACCTCTAAACTTTATATTTGTGCCTAAAATTCATCCTACTATAAAAATCGAACCTATTATATGATAGTAATATATCTCTTCCTTTTTAAATAAAAAACTGCTCATCTCTTTCTTTGAAATTTTTAAGAACTTCTTTTCTAAAATTCTCTTGTTTTATAAACGCCTTCTTAGTTAAATAAAAGGCGACTTTTTCATTGGAGAAGGAATTCAGGCTATTTCACTATTTCATATGGCCAGGAGATTATTCCTCCAAAATCATAAACATTTGTATATCCCATTTTGATTAATTGTTTAGATGCTGTGGCACTTCTATTTCCGCTTCTGCAATATACAAGTATTTTTGCATCCTTATCTGTAAGAATTTCTTCAGCTTTAGATGAAATGTCATTTAACGGCAGCAAAACAGAATTTTCTATATGACCTTCATTGTATTCTTCTTGAGTTCGGACATCTAAAATAATAACATCTTCACTTTCGATTATTTCTTTTGCCTCTTGTGCACTGATTTTTTTATACGCAGTTTCAGTGCCTGTTTGTCCTTTTTCCATTTTTGTACATCCTGTAAACATTATAGTTATTGCAATTACTACAAATAGTATAATCAAAAACCTCTTCATAATTTTTCCTTCCTTTAAAATTAATTATATAAAAGTATTACCCATTAAGAAAAATTTTAAACAATTCTCACTGTTTACTTTGGGTTTGATGTTTGGAGTTATTGACATATTTCATAAATTAGATATAATAAGGTTATAATATTGAAATGAGGTGTTTTGAATGCCTAGGCCGAGAAAATGGAGAAAGGTTTGCTGCTTGCCGGATGTAAACCGTTTCGGACCGCTGGATTCTCCGGTTGAAAAGGAACATGTTGTTATTATGACAGTTGATGAATATGAAACCATAAGATTAATAGATTTAGAAGGGCTATCTCAGGAAGAATGTGCAAGTCAAATGCATGTGGCAAGAACAACTGTCCAGGGCATTTATCAGGAAGCTCGGAAGAAAATTGCAGAATCCTTGGTAAACGGTAAAGTTTTAAGAATAGAAGGCGGAGATTACCAGCTTTGCGACGGTGAAGGCGGGCTCCACAGCGAAAGATGCTGTCATAGAAACAGGTGCGGCAAAGCTAAAATGTAAAGATTTACAAATTGTTATTGCAATACGTTTTTTGTTCTGATATAATCGAATGAAAAGTTAATAAAATACTGTGAATGGAAGTAGTAGGCTATAAACAATTCAAGAGAGCCGCCGGTTGGTGTGAGACGGTATTGCTAAAGAAAGCTGAACTCGTCCATGAGTATTTGAAGCGAAATTAAAGTAGTTTCAAACGGTAATGCCGTTATAATATTGAGTGAGGCTTAATGCCTAATTTGGGTGGTACCGCGGAATCTTCGTCCCAGCAGGGAGGAAGATTTATTTTGTAAAAATTTGGAGGCAAAAAAATGAAATCATATAATCCGCAAGTCATTGAAAAAAAATGGCAGGAAATATGGAAACAGAATGAAACATTTAAAGCGAAAGATAATACAGACCAGAAGAAATTTTATGGTCTTGTGGAATTTCCATATCCATCGGGAGTAGGACTGCATGTGGGACACATACGTGCATATACTTCTCTTGAGGTAATATCAAGAAAAAGAAGATTGGAAGGATACAATGTATTGTTTCCAATTGGCTGGGATGCTTTTGGTCTTCCCACGGAAAACTATGCAATGCAGACAGGAAAACATCCAAGACAGGTTACGGATGACAATATCAAGGTTTTTACTGCACAGCTTAATGCTGCAGGATATTCATTTGACTGGTCAAGAAGCGTTGATACAACAGATCCTGAGTATTATAAATGGACTCAATGGATATTTGTGCAATTATTTAAGCATGGTTTGGCTTACAAGGATAAAACATATGTAAACTTCTGCAACAGCTGTAAGGTTGTTCTTGCAAATGAGGATTCACAAAACGGCATATGTGACCGTTGCGGCAGCCAGGTAGTGCAGATGGAAAAAGATGTATGGTTCTTGAGAATCAGAGACTATGCAGATAAGCTCTTAGACGGGCTGAATGAAGTTGATTATTTACCTCGTATAAGACTTGAACAGGAAAACTGGATAGGGCGTTCTTATGGTGCTGAGGTTGATTTTAAATTAAAGGATACAGAGGACAATTTAAGAGTATTTACAACAAGACCTGATACTTTGTATGGGGTTACATTTATGGTAATGGCTCCTGAGCATCCTTTTATTAAAAAGTATGAAAATATAATCAGCAATATGGATGAAATTAAAGAATACCAGGAAGAATCAAAAAAGAAAACCGAATTTGAAAGAGTGCAGTTAGCTAAGAGTAAGACGGGAGTAGAAGTAAAAGGATTGACTGTTATTAATCCCGTTAATGGAGAAGAAGTGCCTATTTGGGTTGCTGACTATGTTATGATGGGGTATGGAACAGGTGCTATTATGGGTGTTCCCGGTCATGACCAAAGGGACTGGGATTTTGCAAAAAAATACAATATTCCCATAATTGAAGTAATCGGCGGAGGAAATGTTGAAGAAGAAGCATTTACCGATGTAGAAGACGGAATACTGGTGAATTCGGGCATGATTAACGGTTTGAGGGTTAAGGATGCAATTGAGAAGATAACTGATTATTTGGCAGAAAATAATTTAGGAGAAAGAAAAGTAAATTATAAGATGAAGGATTGGGCCTTCAACAGACAGAGATACTGGGGAGAGCCGATTCCTATTATTCATTGTCCTCATTGCGGCATGGTTCCTGTGCCGGAAGAGGAGCTTCCGTTATTATTGCCTGAAGTTGAAAATTATCGTCCTGCTGAAACGGGAGAATCACCGCTTGCGAATATTCCGGAATGGGTAAATGTAAAATGTCCGGTATGCGGTGAAGATGCAAAAAGAGAAACTGATACTATGCCTCAATGGGCAGGCTCATCATGGTACTTCTTAAGATATATAGACCCCCACAATAATGAAGCAATAGCATCAAAAGAGAAATTTGATTACTGGGGTCCTGTTGATTGGTACAACGGAGGAATGGAGCATGTTACGAGACACTTGATTTATTCAAGATTCTGGCACAGGTTCCTGTATGACATAGGTGCTGTGCCATTTAAAGAACCATATGCGAAGCGTACGGCTCAAGGTTTAATCCTTGGTGCAGACGGAGAAAAAATGTCCAAATCAAGAGGAAATGTAGTAAATCCCAACGATATAATAGATGAATACGGTGCTGATACTTTAAGAACTTACATTATGTTTATCGGAGACTATGAAAAATATGCCATATGGAACGATGCAAGCGTAAAGGGATGTAAAAGGTTTTTAGACAGAACTTGGAAAATGCAGGAGATTTTAAATGATGAAAAAGGATATTCCGAAAAGCATTTAACTCTTATGCATAAAACAATTAAAAAAGTAAGCGAAGATTTTGAAGCTATGAAATTTAACACTGCAATTGCTGCAATGATGAGCTTTGTAAATGAAATTTATAACGATGGATACATTACATGTGACGAATTAAAAACATTTATTACATTGCTTTATCCCGTAGCTCCGCATATAGCTGAAGAAATATGGCAGGAGCAAGGTTTTGAAGTCATGTTAAATCAGGCAGAATGGCCGGCTTGGGATGAGGAAAAAACAGTTGAGGATGTTATAGAGCTTCCTGTACAGATAAGCGGCAAGGTAAGAGGGAAAATAGAATTACCAAAGGATGCGGATGTAAATACAGCAAGAAAATTAGCTGAAGTTGATGAAAATATTTCAAAATATTTAGAAGGAAAAACAACCGTAAAAGAAATATATGTACCCGGGAAAATATTCAATATAGTTGTAAAATAAGATTAATAATGAATACAATTAATGAAGCAAAGACTTGGGTCTTTGCTCTTATGTTTTCATTGTATCGGTGTGAAGCAAACCGATTTAGGCGGCTTGTACTTATGATATAACAAATACAGACCTTTAGAGCGGAGTCTGTATTTTCTGTTCAAATATAATTCTGCTTGTAATTTACAAATTTATTGATATAATGGTATAAAAATAAGTAAAGGGATGTTATAAAATGACTGTTGAGAAAATGAAAAATGCTAAAAGAATTGTTTTTAAGGTAGGAACTTCAACTCTTACATATAGTACCGGAAAACTTAATATAAGAAATATGGACAAATTAGCAAAAATATTAAGTGATTTGAACAATCAGGGCAAAGAAGTAATTCTTGTTACTTCAGGAGCAATAACTGCCGGGGTATCTAAGCTTAGACTGAAAGAAAGACCAAAATCTGTTATTGAAAAACAAGCCTGTGCTTCGGTAGGTCAATGTGATATTATGTACATTTACGACAAGTTCTTTTCTGAATACAACAGTATAGTTTCACAAATGCTCCTGACAAAAAATGTTATGGAAGAAGAAGAATTAAAAACAAATATGATAAATACCCTTGAAACATTGATTTCTTATAAGGTAATACCTATAATTAATGAAAATGACACCATTGCTGTAGATGAAATTATTTACGGAGATAACGATACATTGTCAGCTATGACTGCAAAGATGGCAAATGCAGACGTACTGATTATTTTAACTGATATGGATGGACTTTATGATGATAATCCTCAAACCAATCCAAATGCTAAATTAATACCTGTGGTAAATGAAATTACCCCTGATATAGAAAAATTAGGAGGGAAGGCAGGCAGTAAGTTTGGCACCGGAGGAATGGCAACAAAAATATCTGCAGCTAAAATTGCTGTGGAAAGCGGCATTGATATGGTCATAATAAACGGTTCAAAGCCGGAGCTTATTTATGACGTTTTGGATAACAAGCAGGTTGGAACATTGTTTGCGGCAAAGGAGAAGATGTGATGAATGAATTAAAAATTAAAGGAAAAAATGCTAAGGATGCATCTTATGAGTTGATGAATATGTCAACTAAAATTAAAAATAACGCCTTGAAAATAATTTCTGACAATTTAGAAAAGCATTCAACCGAAATAATTGAAGCTAACAAAATTGATATTAAAAACTCAAGGGAAAAGGGCATAAGCGAAACCATGATTGACAGGCTTATGCTGAATGAAGAAAGAATCAAGGGAATTGCTGCCGGAGTACGACAAATTATTGACCTTGAGGACCCTGTCGGCGAAGTATTGTCCATGAAAAAAAGACCCAACGGACTTATTATAGGACAGAAAAGAGTGCCTATAGGAGTAATAGGAATTATTTATGAATCAAGACCTAACGTTACCGTAGATGCTGCAGTATTGTGCTTAAAATCATCCAATGCCGTTATATTAAGAGGTTCATCAGACGCAATTAATTCCAATAAAGAACTGGTTAGAATTATGAAACTTTCTTTAAAAGAAACCGGTATCAATGAGGGTGCAATTGAGCTTATAGAAGACACTTCAAGGGAAACTGCTGTAGAATTCATGAAACTAAATGATTATATAGATGTTTTGATTCCAAGAGGCGGCGCAGGATTAATTAACGCGGCGGTATGCAATGCAACGGTTCCGGTTATAAAAACGGGAATAGGGAATTGTCATGTGTTTGTAGATGAATCAGCTGATATGAATAAGGCTTTGGACATATTAGTGAATGCTAAAACATCTCGACCTTCGGTTTGCAACGCATGTGAAAGCCTTTTGGTTCATAAAAATATCAGGGAAAAGCTTCTGCCTGCTGCAATTAAAAGGCTAAAGGAAAATAATGTTGAAGTTAGGGGCTGTCCCGAAAGTGCAAAAATCAGCAATGATGTAATTTTAGCTGCGGAAGAAGATTTCGGCAAGGAATACTTGGATTATATAATATCCGTTAAGGTTGTAGACAGTGTGGATGAAGCTGTCAAACATATTAACAAATACGGTACAGGACATTCTGAAGCAATAGTGACGGAAAATTATACAAATGCTCAAAAATTTTTAGATGAAGTTGATGCAGCTGCTGTTTATGTTAATGCATCTACCAGATTTACCGATGGAGCTGAGTTTGGTTTTGGAGCTGAAATAGGAATCAGCACTCAAAAAATTCATGCAAGAGGCCCCATGGGATTAAAAGAACTCACTACTACGAAATATATTGTTTACGGAAACGGGCAAATAAGATAGCTCATCAATATATCCTGATTTGGAGAAAATTGTTTATCTTTATCATATAATAAACTTACCTTCTTATAAAGGAAATTGAACGTTTAAAACCTCATATCATATAATGTAAAGAGAGGTGATTTTATGTTTGATATAAATAGATATTACAATACATATCCATATGGGGGATATATGGACTACAGTGTAATGATGGCAAGCTGTTTTTGCAAAAAATCATATTTCAGAGTGCTGAATACTATTAATTTACCTTTGGATATTCAGGTAAATGATATACTTATGGCGGAGAATTTAAAAATCGGAGAATTCACAAAGTATGTGAAGTTTCCCCCGAATTCTTACCATGTTTTAATACATTCGGAAGATGGCAATTTGTTATTTGAATCAGATATAGACATAGATTATAATCTGACTTACACGGCAGTTGTCTCAGCAGATGAAGAAGATCAAAACGAAATTTGCATATTAATGGTACCTGAGCAAAAAGCACATCATATGACATGTAATATGTCAGCATTAAGGTTAGCAAATTTGTGTGTTGATGAGCCTGAAGTAGTTTTATCGGCATCAGATGGAACCGTTCTATTTTCTGATATTAAGTATGGAAAAGTATCAAGCAATGTGGCAATTCCGTCGGGAAGATATACATTGCATCTAAAGAAACCTGACGGCACTGAAATATTGGAGCATTGTATAGATGCTGCACCTTACATGCATTATACATTGTTTATCGTAGGGAAACAAAAAGATAACAATATAAAAATTATTGTACCGGAAGACGGAGTAAATTATTTAGATTTGTGCTAATAATTTTTGTCATAAAGCATCTTTAAATTATAGCTCTGAAAACAAGCAAGCATTACGCTTGTTTTTTTATGACAGCACCCCCCCCCCCCCCCTTGTCACAATGTATGA
>DNNJ01000230.1 GCA_003487955.1 Clostridiales bacterium
AATCTCCTTTTTTATTTCATTGCTTATTATTTGTAAATGTATTAAAATAAAGTATGACTTAAAAGGGGGCGGTGCAATGACAAAATTAAAAGCAGATTTAGCGTTGTTGTTGGTGACATTTGGATGGGGTATTTCATATTACTTAACTGATTTGAGCTTAGAGGATATGGGACCCTTTACTTTGAATTCAAACAGATTTTTAATAGCATTTGCTGTTGCTTTTATACTTGCCTTTCCAAAATTAAAAAATATATCAAAACGTACAATTAAATTCAGCCTCCTGTTGGGCGTGGTATTGGTATTTGTTTACTTGGGCGCAACCTTTGGCACTCTGTATACCACATTGTCCAATGTAGGTTTTTTATGCGGTCTTACAGTAATTTTCACCCCTATATTATCGTCAATAATCTATAAAAAACTGCCCGGCAAAAAGCAAACCTTCGTAATACTCATGAGTTTTATGGGTATAGCACTATTGACATTAAAAGATGATTTCTCCATTAACTATGACAATTTATTGGGAGACCTTTTATGTATTATGTGTGCTGTGGCTTATGCGGCACATTTGTTAATTACAGAGAAGGCAGTAACATTTGAAGATGTGAATCCCTTTCATTTAGGTGTCCTGCAGCTAGGAACTACCGGTGTATTTACTTTAATACTGGCTTTAATATTTGAAACTCCTCATTTGCCTACGCAGCCTAAATATTGGGGACCTGTTTTGTTTTTATCGATTTTCTGCACTGGAGTGGCATTTATTGTGCAGTGTGTAGCTCAAAAATATACGGAAGCCTCTCATGTAGGTGTAATATTCTCTATGGAAACTGTGTTTGCCGGAATTGTAGCATTTGTACTTGCCAATGAAGTTCTTTCATTCCAGTCCTATGTAGGTGCTGCACTTATGGTTGCAAGCATCTTCATTATGGAGATTAATTTTTCAAAATTTAAAATATTAAACAAAAGACAAAACAACCTGCAATAATCTTATGGATAGTCTAGGAATAGGGTTTAGTAAGATTTGTCATTGTATGAATAAGTTGTTATTAATTGTCATTCTGGGGGCTTTAGCCCGAAGAATCTCATTTTTTTTGTAAATTTTTATATATTTTACATTTATACCTTTAATAAAAATATTCAAACATACAAATAATATCATTAATAATTTAAATGAAAGGATGATAATATGCCAATTAATAAGAATGTTCATGAACAAATGCGAAATTGGGAGCTTCAGCAAAAGCAAAAAGGGCAACAGGAATTAAGAGATAAATATGAATATATGAATGATAAATATCAACAGATGAAAAATAATTATACCAGCTTCAGTAATATTCATAAGGATGATAATGATGGGGCAATATATAACGAAAGCAGTGATTTGGCCGATAGTAACAGTTATATGCGCTATGAATTAAACAACACCTTCAAAAACAAGGACGATAAAAAGGAAAATAAATAAAGTTTGAGAGGTAAATAAGGCAAATATTCATATAAGGAATATTTGTCTTTTATTTGTTTAAAATTCGCTAATTTTTCTCTTGACATTAAATAAATTATCTTGTATTATTATATTGTAGCCATTACAAAATAAGAATGATTATAAACAGGATCGAATATGAAATCATTAGAAGAGTTATCAAATAAATTAAAAAAGAATAATATACGCCTTACTCATCAAAGGTTGAAGGTATTGGAATATTTATCAAACAGCAAATCGCATCCCACTGTTGAGCAAATTTATAATGCTCTTAAAAAGGAAGTGCCTTCTTTGTCGAAAACTACAATTTATAATACATTAAACTACTTAGCAGAGTTAAATCTCATCCAGATTTTAGCAATTGACGCAAATGAAGCACATTTTGATGCTGTTACTAAAACCCATGGCCATTTTAAATGCAAGACATGCGGTAAAATTTATGATTTTGATATAAATATGAATTCATGCGAAACCGAAGAGCTTGAGAATTTTGAAATTCATGAAAAATTAGTATATTTTAAGGGAATCTGTTCAGGATGCCTTTCTAATAAAAATTAAATTGAAAATGGAGGATATAATGGAAAACAAAACACTAAAAAACTTAATGGAAGCATTTGCAGGGGAGTCACAGGCTACAAGGAAATATGAAATCTATTCCGCAGTGGCAGAAAAAGAAGGAAATCACAATGCTGCAAAACTTTTTAAAGCTGCTGCCGATGCAGAAAAACTACACGCCAAAAAGGAATATGAATTAGCAGGTAAGGTAGGAAAAACAGCAGATAACTTGGTTGACGCAAAACAAGGAGAAACATATGAATTTGAAAGTATGTACCCCGAATTTATAAAGGTTGCAGAAGCTGAAGGAAATAATGCTGCTGTCGGAGCCTTTACATTTGCAATGAAAGCTGAAGAAGTTCATGCAAAATTATATCAGGAAGCATTGGACAATTTAGACGGAAAAGAAGAAGTATTCTACTATTTATGTCCTGTTTGCGGGAATATAGAAAAATCCGTTCCGGACAAATGCTTTATCTGCGGCGTTATGGGTTCGAAATTTATAAAATATTAAAAAGTAAACCCCGAAAGGGGTTTTTTACTAATGCATTATAACCAAAGTCAAAGGAAATATTACTGACACAATACAAAACTCTTGCTTCTATCATTGAATATGATATAATAATTATATTATATGATTTAGCAAAATATATTTTAGAGATAATTTTAATCATAAAGGCAAACTAATTGAAAAATTAGGACGCAAAGCTTGAAGTCTAAGGTATGCAAAGAGTACTATGACCGTTCAGCTGCTAGAAAAATTATTTATTTTTTTTTAGCAGCTTTTTTATTTTATTAAACATTTATTACAAAAGTCTAATTATCATCTTTATAACACATTAATAAATGGAGTTATTAAAATAAATAACTTCTAAAAATTCAATATTAGTCCATTCTACAATATTTATCCCTTAAAGGGTAATATTTTATATAGATAATTGCTTTTTAGAATGACTTAAATGGAGGAAGGAAATGAGAAAAAGGAGATTAGCTTTATTGTTAACATTGGCAATGATTATATCAATGTTTCCTATAAATGCATTTGCAACTGAGTTTTCTGATATGCCGGAAGATTGGTTTACCAAAGCCCTTGAAAACGCAGTAGCAAATGGATTGCTAAAGGGTGACAACGGAAAAATTAT
>DNNJ01000285.1:0-1749 GCA_003487955.1 Clostridiales bacterium
CCATGGACCTTAAGGCGCAGCGTCAAAGCTTAGTGCGACCGCACTTGGCTTTGACCAAGCCGGGCGCGGTGCGCTTAGGTCCATGGCTGTGGGCGCGTAAACTCCGTGATTTGACTTCTTCGTTTTGTCATCATGATCCACTATCCGCGCCCCACCAGCGGTAATCGTGCTGTTAGACGAAGTAGGGGTGCGGCTTCGCCAAGGATGGCAATGACAAAACTTACAGATTATTTATTCTTAAAACTTATATTATTACTTGTCTACACCAGTCTCTAAATGATAATACTACTCTTTGAAAATCTTCATCAGATGGAAGATATCCATTATGAGCCACAATATTTCTTATTTTTTCTAACTCCTCGAACCTCAGCTCTATAAATTTTATTTCCTTAACAAATGGTAAAAAATCAGATTCATATTTTCTGATTAAAGTGAGTAAATCACCCCAATCAATATAAAAAAGGGGTGATGCGCCTCTAGGTGTTAACCATTTGTTTTTTGTTTCTACTTTCTTCCTAGACTGATACTTACCTTTCAACCCAGTATTAGCCGCAGTATCCCACCAGTTAACACCCAGTTTTTTGAAAAAAACATCTTCAATTAATTTACGAACAGAATTTTCATAGCAATGCAGAATAATATAAAGTTCTGCCATTTTTTGTGCTTCCTTTATATTAGATTCATGAAGAAATGGTGTATTTATAATTCCTGCTTTATCAGTAATTTTTGGCTCCTCTTTGAACATATGACCAAAGGAAGAGTCGTACTCCTCTATCACTTGTCTTACGAGCTTATATGTTCCTTCTTTGCTACCACGGCATACTCTTTTACTTTTAGCAAAGGCCTTTTTTATTCTTGTAACATTTAGACTTGGCAGGGAAACCTTGTGAAAATATTCATCAAGTACTTTTATACTGGTTTCTTTTTCACCCGTTACTCTTAAATGAAACCATATAAATGCTTCAGCTTGTTGTTCCTTAGTTTTTTCATTAAAAGGAAATATGTTATAAAATTTATCTAGCATCTATTTCCCTCCAACTATTTACCTACTGCCTTTTTTTCAGGCATATCATAGACCACATAATCTTCACCGGTATGATGTAATGCATATTTACCACCATCAGGTATTACTTTACCATCAAGCATTAAATTGGAAAGAACTGATGAAATTCTTGCTGGAATACGTGCATTCACAGTTTTAAGGCCTGTATAAATTTCATCTTTTGTTAAAGACTGTTTTTTCGCTTCTTTAATTAGCCAATACATTGCAACTAATACTTGTTGGCTTTGATTAGTTGGATGTTTTTGCTCATAAAATTCTCGATATGTTGTTCTTTCAGTTTGTTCTAACCCTAAGTCAACAGTTTTATAGCTTTCACCTTTTGAACTAGCACTTCTCTTCTTCTTGGTAGATTTTTGGTTAGACTTCTTTTCTTCCCCTAATTTATTATCATCCTCAACCTCTTCTACTTCATCAATAAATACTTCTTTTGGAGAGGTAGATTGTTGCTCTATTATTTCTTCTTTTGTTTCAATAAGCTTTGGTAAAAAGGCCTCCAATCTATTAAATACTATATCAAGAGCATCCGCCGGAGCCTCTACTAATACATTTCCTTCTTTCAAGTTAATTTGAATCTTAACTAAATCTGACATTTATTTTCATCTCCTTTTTTATTTTTTATATTAATCCCGCCTGGATGGCGGGTCATAGCACCCCCTATTTCGTCTAACGTTTGGCATTGCCGACGT
>DNNJ01000285.1:1992-2923 GCA_003487955.1 Clostridiales bacterium
ATCGATGTGGCCGCGAATTCCTCATGACTGACTTCCTTGATTTCACTTCATGAAACGCCCCCCCGCGGCCCGAAGCGGCAATGCCGTGTTATGTGATGTATTGGACCTAACCACCTTTGGTTCCCCAAACCAAACCTTTTTAATTATATTATTTATTTAAATTCCTGCATAAACACTATTACATCATCCCCCACCTTAAAATAATCCACAAGTTCCTTGATTAAGGTGTTATATTTCTCAGGCGTATTAAATCCAATTTTATCAGCCATCTTCTTGATTTCAATGCTTTCTAAGTAGATAGGCTTGGCCCTCTGCAGATATGCCTCTTTAAATTCCCTTTCCCTTTTACCGCTTAAAATATATCTGGCACCGGTTGCTCTTAAACAGTTGGTCAACTGTAAAGGTTTTGGATCACTGCTGGTGTATTTGACACCTGCAAGAGAATTAAACCAAGAACTGTTGATATCCTTAAAATCAAAACCCATTTTTCTCAATTTCCTGTTTACAATAATGTCAGAGAAGGTACTGAGCATTGATGTGCAAAATGTATTCCAATGCGGTTTTTCTTCATTTTTCTTATTAGGTTGCAGAAACATGTTAAAACCTGCACAAATTAATTCAATATGTTCTATTTCATGGCAAATAATTGTCTCCGCGACATGATCAGGTATCGTGGATCTAATTCCTATATGGTGTTTCTTTTCCAAGGGAACATACTGTGAATATCCCAGCCGACCACTAATAAAATCCTGTGAACCTTTTTCTATCAATTCAAAGACCAATTGTGTTAAATTAACATATTTTAGCTGATCGATATATTCATCTAGCTTTTCGCTGCAATCCCATTCTAAAATTTTTATTACCCTCGCCTCCCCAACAAATTTTACCGGGAAAGGTCCAATATTTCACATAACGTTTGGCATTGCCGACG
>DNNJ01000285.1:3205-4437 GCA_003487955.1 Clostridiales bacterium
GGCCGCGAATTCTTCATGACCCGCTTTCCTGATCCGCATCATGAAACGCCCCCCGCGGCCCGAAGCGGCAATGCCGTGTTATAAGATGTGGCGACTTCTGTTTCCTGCAACAAAAAGATCACTATGAAAACCATTAATTACGCCAATCTTCAATGATTGAAATTCTTTTTTCCGTCGCATTAAGTTCAACGTAACATCCAATAGGCAGGGTTAACATTGGATGAGTGTGGCAACAATCAAAATCCGCAATAAATGGTAGTTTTCGATCCCCCAATACTTCCAATAACACTTCGTGAGGTCTACGGCCCGTACCTAAATCGTCAAACAATTCATGTTTTCCAAGGATTATCCCTGAAATTTTCCCAAAGACACCGTTTACCGCCAAAAGGGAGAAACTCCTTTCCATTGTTGAAATATCCTTTAAACTGTCTTCTACAAATAGCACATCCCCTTCTTTTATTTCAGGCATATATTTACTACCCCATATCCCCTGGATTGTATTTAAATTACCACCAATAACCCTACCCCTCGTTACCCCTCCATAAACCCTTAGCCATTGGTTATCTCTTTTTTCCTTACTTCTGTCCTGAGTTTCCCAACTAATATACTCATCCGTCCAATATTTTGGGGGTTCAAGATAATGGGGAGTTTTTATACTATTGATCAAAACTTCCTTAAAATACTTATATGTATAATCAACAAAAGGCGGTAGCTCTCCAAAAGAGGCAACAAGGGCGGGCCCATAAAATGTACTGATCCCCGTTTGGGCATAAACGGCAAGTAAAATTGCCGTCACGTCAGAGTATCCGATAATTATCTTTGGGTTTTTTCTGAATGCCTCATAATCGATATAAGGGAGTAGCGAATTTGAGTTCATTCCCCCAATAGTAGACATTATGCACTTTATTTCTGGGTTTCTAATCAGCTCATTTAATTCTTCTACCCTTTCCTTGATATCCCCGGACCTATAGAAATCATGCTTTCCAGTTAATTTCCCATCCACAATTTTAAAGCCCTTATCCTGTAAATAGTTCTTGGCTCTTTCAAATCTTTTGGGGCATGAATATGTTGCAGGTGATGATGGTGAAAAAATACCAATTGAATCCCCGGGCTTCAAACTTTTTATCTTTCCCAAACCAATCTCCCCTTGAAAACAATATCAGACTTGCATCAAAAACTTTAGATATTCACTCCGATATCGCCATGTCTTATAACGTTTGGCATTCAAGACG
>DNNJ01000113.1 GCA_003487955.1 Clostridiales bacterium
TGACAAGAAACTACAAAAATTCAACTTCAACTTTTATTATGTAAAGTTGGATTTTTGCTTTTCATATACTGTTAAATGTGATATAATTATCTATTAATACTTTGTAATCATTCAATTATATGCATAAGGGGATATGAAATGGCTGATAGCGGAAAGTATTCGGAAGAAATAAAATATTTAGATGAAATTATAAATTTGTTGAAAAATAAGTTGGAATATGAAACAAACCAACTTGAAAATCAAAAATCAGATTTAATTGAATCAAGAAGAGAAATGTGGGAAAATACAACCCATTCGTCTGCTGATTTTGATAAGCTTACAGACTTTAACCAGTATTTAAGCGCTCTTCAGGCTCAAACCTTCACCTACACCGAACTTGCAAAACGTATTTTAAGATATGAAAAGATGCTTGAAAGCCCTTATTTTGCAAGAATCGATTTTACCGAGGAAGGATATGATGATACTGAAAAAATATACATAGGTCTTTTTAATTTAATGGACGATGAAACCCATGAAATTAAAGTATATGATTGGCGTGCACCAATATCCGGCATATATTACAGAAATGAAATAGGACCTGTTGAATATAAAGCTCCTGCAGGATTAATCAAGGGCTTTGTATCATTAAAAAGGCAATTTAAAATTACAAAAGGTAAGATGGAATACTTTTTTGACAGCAATATTAATATTCTTGATGAAATGCTGATGGTAGCACTCTCTAAAAATATGACCTCCAAAATGAAAACCATAGTGGAAACAATACAAAAGCAACAGGATTTAATTATTAGGGACCTGTTTAATGATTTATTGCTTGTACAGGGAGTCGCAGGCAGCGGCAAATCATCGGTAGCCTTGCACAGAATTGCGTATTTGATGTATCAAGGTTTAAATTTAAAGCTAAGCGCCAATAATGTTATAGTTATTTCGCCTAATCCGTTATTCTCAAAATATATATCCAATGTTCTTCCGGAATTGGGAGAAGAAAATATTAATGAATATACCTTTGAAAATATCTTTCTTAAACTATTTGAAAATAAACTGTCCATGAAAACAAAAAGTGAAAACTTTGAAAATATTATTACTGCTGTGTCTGAAGAAAAAAGAAACTTTCTAAGGTCATACGATGAGTTTAAAGGCTCGTTTGTATTTTTAAATATCATAGATCGATTCATTAAGTATTATGAACGAAAGCTCGTATCATTTGAAGATGTTTATTACAACGGAAAAATAATTGAAAAGCGAGAACTTGCAAAAGCATTTCTATTGAGCGGCAAGCTTGATATGCCTACAGGTAAAAAACTTAAAATAATTGAAAACCGTATACTGGAAAAAGTTCGTAATAACAGAATTGAAAGGCGAAACAAAATTGAAAAAATAGTAAATGAATTAAATAACCATGAGTTTGAAATAATGTCTTTTACAAGATTGCTATCAGCTAAGGAAACCCAGGCTTTGACAGAAAGATTACGAAAATTTACAGAGTTGGAAAGCTTTGAACTCTATAAAAAGTTATTTTCTGATATAAATATTTTTAAAAAAATATCGAAGGGTCTTGACCTTCCGGAAAATATAGATGAAATAATAAGCTGTACAAATACCGCTTTAGGGGATCCTTTCAATATTCCTTATGCTGATGGGATAGCACTTATGTACCTGAAAATAAAAGCTGAAGGATGTGATCTTTTTAGCGATATTAAGCAGGTTGTTGTTGACGAAGCCCAGGATTATTATCACATGCACTATTATATTTTGAAAGATTTATACAGATATGCAAGATTTACAATAGTAGGCGATAAAAATCAATCTATTGAAAAAAGCAGCGAGCTGCCATTACATGATGATATTATTTCGATATTTAATTTTGAAAAGAGCAGTAAGGTATTTCTGAACAAAAGCTACAGAAGTTCTTATGAAATTGGCAAATTCAGTGCAAAATTACTTGGCGGTGAAAATTCTACAGAGTTTTTTAAAAGAAATGAAGAAGAGCCTGCTATTATTAAATCAAGCAGCATTTCCAACTTGCAGGAAGAAATAGTAAAGACTATTGAAAAATATAGCTCACAAGGCTTTAGTTCAATTGCCGTAATATGCAAAAATAGAAAAGAAGCATCAAATTTGTATTTTAATTTAAGTAATAAAATTAAAATTAAACTGGTAGACTACTTAGATTATGACAGTGTTTTAGAAGGTATTCTGATTCTTCCTGTTTATTTGGCAAAAGGGCTGGAATTTGATGCTGTTATTGTATATGAAGCAAACAATAGCAATTATAATACAGAATTTGACAAGAAACTGTTATATATTGCATGCACAAGAGCCCTTCACAGATTATCGCTGTTTTATACGGGAGAATTAACAAAATTTTTTGAATAAATAAAGCTCCGCTTAAAACTTAAGCGGAGCTTTATTGTTCAAAAGCGGGTGATGGGAATCGAACCCACACAGCCGGCTTGGGAAGCCGGAACTCTGCCACTAAGTTACACCCGCAATAAATGGAGATAAGGGGTCTCGAACCCCTGACCTCTTGAATGCGAGCCAAGCGCTCTCCCAGCTGAGCTATAGGCCCATGGCTGTTCTGGTCAAGCATTGTGGTCAAATGAATGGCCGCCAATGTGTAACGTCCTGCAAGCTTTCCGGTAACCGGGTCAAGTTTCATTATAAATCATCTTCGTCTTGTACGTCAAATGATAATTTGTTTTTGTTGTGTTCATTCTGGTTTTTATACCGCATTGAGGTGGTCAAGACGGGTTTAGCTAGATTCAGTTCAGCAATGAGTTTTTCTTTAGTGGAGGAATAAGACTGAGAAGCTGATTTAGCTACGGTTCAAGGTGTTTCAATAGCAGGAATTTATAAGAATATGCAGAATAAAGTCGTTATCGCTTTTAGACAAACTTTAATATAAATAGCCGATATTTAAAAAGCAAATGGGGAGTGTAAAAGGAGTAGTATTTTTAAGGAAATTAGCCGCTTCAGCTTTGGTGCTTACGAGTAAGACCAATTCCAGTATATGCACTATCTTGGTCAATTAATAAATTTTAGAAGAAATGGGTGCAAAACATGAAAAAGATTC
This sequence comes from Clostridiales bacterium, assembly GCA_003487955.1. Classification (GTDB taxonomy): domain Bacteria; phylum Bacillota; class Clostridia; order Tissierellales; family Sedimentibacteraceae; genus Sedimentibacter. The sequence goes on from DNNJ01000113.1 coordinate 3,071, forward strand.
TGTTGGCTATACTAACAATTATGCTGGCTGCTACTTTATTGACTGGTTGCGGTAACAAGAAAAACGAAAACGACACTCTTGTTGTTGGCATGGAACTGGCTTATCCACCCTTTGAAACAAAAGATACTCAGGGCAACCCCACAGGCGTGAGCGTGGATTTTGCCAATGCCCTTGGAGAATATCTGGGCAGGTCTGTGAAAATTGAGAATATTGCCTGGGACGGCCTTATCCCTGCTTTGCAGACCGGACAGGTGGATGTGGTTATTTCATCTATGACTATTAAAGATGAAAGACGTGAGAAAATTGACTTTTCTAAACCCTATGCCAAGGCATTATTGGCTATACTTGCAAATAAAAATTCTAATGTAAACTCCTCAGAAGACTTAAACCAACCCGGTAAAAAAGTTACTGTAAAACTTAACTCCACCGGACACCTTTATGCGCAGAAAAATCTTGCCAATGCCCAACTGATCACACTTGCAGATGAAAGCGCCTGTGTCACGGAGGTTGCCCAAGGAAAAGCTGATGCTTTTATTTACGACCAGTTGACAATCTATCGCAACAATCAGCAAAACCCCAACACAACTAAAGCAATCTATATACCATTTCAGTCAGTCGAATACTGGGGCGTTGGCATAAAAAAGGACAATTCAGATTTGACAGCAAAAATAAATGAATTTATTGATAAATTCTATGCCGAAGGTGGGTTTGATCAACTAACCGAAAAATATCTGGCTCAGGAAAAGAAAGTATTTACGGAACTCCATTTCCAATGGTTTTTCTCTGACGTGAATAAATAGTTTTTTATGAAACTTTTTGATTTATTCATCGTCAAAGAAAACACAAAGGTAACCAAACTGCAGGCGGTGGTTAATATCATCATCGCCTGTGCAGCTTTTATAGGATTTTTCTTTTGGTCTGTAAGCAGGCTTGGGCTGGCACTGGACTTTTCGGTGCTTTTTGATTTCAGGTACCGTTTATTTTACGGTTTTATCACCACCATCGAATTAAGCATAGTCAGCCTGGTGCTAA
>DNNJ01000271.1 GCA_003487955.1 Clostridiales bacterium
GAGCAAATATTTTGGTGAAGGAGACTGCGCTTAAAAATTAATTGTTGAAAGTAACATATAATTGGTTATAATATATATAATAAAAATTTAAATAGAGGGTGGTAGAATGGAATTCATAGACTTAAGAAGTGATACTGTTACAATGCCTACTGATGAAATGAGACAGGCTATAGCATATGCAGAAGTTGGAGATGATGTTTACCAAGATGACCCAACTGTTAACAAATTGGAGAAGCTTGCTGCTGAAAAAGTAGGCAAAGAAGCTGCGTTGTTCGTACCAAGCGGTACATTCGGAAATCAACTGTCAATAATGACGCATACAAGACGAGGAAATGAAGTAATAGTAGGAAGAAATAATCATATTGTTGTGCATGAAGTTGGAGCATCCGCTGTTATTGCAGGAGTACAGCTAAGAACTTTGGATACGGTAAATGGTGTTATGTCTCCCAAAGATGTTTTAAAAGCCATTAGATCCGATGATATCCATGAACCGGAAACAGGCCTCATATGTGTTGAAAATGCTCACGGATGCGGAGCAGTAGTGCCTCTTGATATATTAAAAGAAATAAAAGAAATTGCTGACAGTCATTCAATTCCAGTACACATGGACGGAGCAAGAATTTTTAATGCTGCAGCTTCATTGGGTGTGGATGCAAAAGAAATTGCCGCATGCTGTGATTCGGTAATGTTCTGTTTGTCAAAAGGATTAGCAGCACCTGCAGGTTCAATGGTTGCTGGAAGCAAGGAATTTATAAATAAAGCAAGAAAGTATAGAAAGCTAATGGGCGGCGGTATGAGGCAAATAGGAATATTGGCTGCTGCCGGAATTATCGCATTGGAAAAAATGACTGACAGACTTGTAGAAGACCATGAAAATGCCAAGTATTTAGCTGAAGAGCTTTCAAAGCTGCCAGGAGTTATTGTAAAAAAGGATAGGCTTGATATAGATATGGTATTTTTCCAAATGGGAGAAGATATAATAAAAGAAAGCTTGCTTATTAAAAAACTGTATGAAAAAAATATTAAAATAAATGGAATTGAAGATGGTGAATATCGCTTTGTAACACATATAGGAGTATCAAAGGAAGATATTGATTATGTGATAAATTGTATTAAAGAACTGTTATAAGGAGACTGCGTAGACAATGAAGAGGGCATTGCCCTCTTTTTAACTACTCAAAAAGCCCATACAACTGTTCCATTTGCTCATAAGTAAGCATACCTATATAACCGCCGACTACTTCACCTTTTTTATTTATTGCAATAGTCGTTGGAAAGGAACGAATACCGTAATCATACGCTACAAGCATATCCTCGTCTTGTAAAACTGTAAAACTCAGGTTGTTTTCATCCATAAAATCTTCAATTACTTCCTTACTCTCACCTACATTGATTGCCAATAATAAAAGGTCATCCGGGTAGGTCTCCTGAAGTTTTTGAAGGTCAGGCATTTCTGTTACGCAAAATACGCATCCGGTATACCAGAAGTTTAAAATGACATTCTTATCTCTAGTTTCACTTAATTTAATTACCGAGCCGTCCATTGAGGCCAGTTCAAAATCCGGAGCTATTACAGGTTCTTTTGTATCTTTAGTTTCATCATCAGTATCCTGAGTTTCATCATTAGTTTCTTGGGCTTCATCAATAGCTTCCTGTACATCGTTATCGGGAATCTCAGCTGGGTTATTCGTGCATCCGGCTATCAATGCTATTGATAAAATAATAATTAGTATTTTTTTCATAGTAATCTCCTTATGATTAATTGATACCCAATTACAAGTTTATTTAATCAATAAATTTGACTCCATATTTACATGTCTTCGACTTAAACGTAGAAGGATAAATCTTTTTAGCAATCAAGTATGCTTTATTTAGGGAATCATTGTCTTTAAACAGAGCAAATACGGCAGAGCCTGAACCGGTCATTATGGAGGATACTGCACCATTGTCAATCATTAATTTCTTAATGTCGTTGATTTCCGGGTGAAATTTTTCTACAACTCTTTCCATTGTATTTGAAACACACCGTGCAGCATTTTCATAGTTATGTGATGATATATATTTAAGTATGTCATTTGATGCATAAGAATTATAGTAACCGGGAGCAGTGTTTTGATAAACATATGCTGTCGAAATTGAAAATTCGGGCTTCACTATTAGTATATTATTCCATACGAAGTCATCGATCTCAGTAATCTTATCACCGAGTCCTTCTGCAAAACAGGTACCTCCTACTAAGCAAAACGGTACATCAGCACCGATTTGTGCTCCAATGCCGCTCATTTCGTCTTCCGATAAATTAAGCTTCCACATTACATTTAAGCCCCTTATTACGGCAGCTGCATTCGAACTGCCGCCTGCCATGCCTGCCCCTGCAGGGATTTTTTTACTGATATATATATGTATGCCTGAATTTATTCCGTAATTTTTCTTTAATATCAATGCAGCTTTATAACAAGTATTTTTTTCATTTATCGGTATAGATAAATCAGAGCATTCAATAATAATTTTATTATCATTAATTGGAGCAAGAATAATCTCATCATAAATATCAATAGACTGCATAACAGTATTTATTATATGATAACCGTTATGAAGTTTCCCTTTAATATCTAAAAATAAATTAATTTTTCCGTATGAGTTTAATTTAATCATAGTCATCTCTCAAGGTTTTTCAACATTATATAACATAATCTTTTCTTTAACAACGAAAAATACAATTAATTATAAATTTCATGGTTTTTTATGATTAAAATCTTAATTATTGGGTATAAATTAAATGAAACAAAAATTAATAA
>DNNJ01000151.1 GCA_003487955.1 Clostridiales bacterium
CGTATTCTCCCTTAGTCCTGTATGCAAGACCTATGAAAAACAGCAGATTCCACCACCCGCCAAGCTCCTTGACCAAGGGTAGCAGCAGCTCCAACGCTTCATCCGGTCTTTCCTTAAGTACAAGATTGTACCCGTTTTCATAATCAACATAGGGCTTTAATTGGAGCAATTCATTTCTTATTTCTTCTATTCTCAGCTCATCATCATCAAGTTCCTGATGTTTTTGCCAGGTGAGTTCTGCCTTCACATATTGCTGCTTCCTTTTATAATAATAACCTAATTTATAATAAGCTAATGAGAACTTATCATTATAATCAAGGCATTTCTCAAAATAAAAGCAAGCTTCTTCCAGAAAATATTGGCTTACATCATTTCTTTTCTCATGATGCTCCATTCCCATCTTTTCCAAACAAGAAGCGTAAATGAAGCAGGTTTTTTCATTTTCTTCATTATTTATTAAAGCTCTTCCGTAAACCACACCATCTTCTGCTTTAATGCCGTTATTAATACAATAAATAATATAAGGCAAGAACTCAAAATTAAGCTCTTTAAACATATCCTTATAATCCTGTATGTATTCAAAATTTCTGTCAGTTCCTGAAATATATATTATTCCGTCAATAATGTTGTTCAGTGTTATTCCGTCTATTTCATTTTGTTTGTTTATATCCTCCAAAAGCTTTTCAACTCTTACGGGTACAGGCAGCTCCTTTTTCGCAATATATATTTTATCCTTAAAGCTTACAACTGCACCCTTTTTTAAGGTTATAAATGAAATATCATTTCTTTTTTTAAGAAAGGACTCTTCAAAATATTTTTCCCTTTTCATCTATCCTCCTCTATGTTATTAATAATATAAGTATCACATCTGTTAAAAATATTCTCCCTGTCTTTATATACAAATAATATTATTTCACCACCGATTTCTGCTATTCTGAAATCATTAATAACCTTACCTTCTATCAAATAGAAGTATTTATTTTTAAAATCTATATCATTTGCCAAATACCGCTTTATGCTTTTAAATTTATCTTCAGACTCCCTGTTTAAATAATCCGGCAATTCTTCGTATTGATTATTGAATATATAATCAAATTTTAATGCTTGTATAAATTTATCATTCATCCTGTTCATATATTCCATATAATCATACAATATTTTATAAAGTTTTTTCCTGCTGTGAGCCTTATTATACAGCTCATATTTCTGCCAGTAATCACTGAATGAGCTGTAAAACTCAAAAGCTGAATCAGGAAACATATTGCTGACTATATATTTTAGTGAGCTGTTGAAATATTTTTCATTATAGTATTTATCCACCAATTCTTCAATGTTTTTTAATTTCAGCAGTTCCTCCAAACTGATATATTTTGTGCAAATTACTTCATATGGTGCTTTTTTTGTGTATTTAATCCGGTGTTTTTCTTTATCCTTGTATATTTTGGTTCCCTTCAGTACTTTTAAAAATCCAAGCTGAATTTTCTCCGCATTAAGATTATGTATTCCGTCAAAGGACTTTTTAAAGCTTTCATAGTCTTCATAAGGAAGCCCTGCAATAAGGTCAAGGTGCATGTGTACATTATTATTTTTGCTTATTTCGTTAATTACACGGCTCATTTTATCCTTGTCCATGTGTCTGTTGATTTCTCGCAAAGTATCCTCGTTCAATGATTGGACACCAATTTCAAATTGAAACATATTGACAGGCATTTTACCTATGAAGTTTAAAAATTCATCGTTAATAATGTCTGCAGTTATTTCAAAGTGAATTTTCATATTATTTTTGTTATTTTCTACAATGTATTGCATTATCTCCATTGAACGCCTGTAATCTGCATTGAATGTTCTATCCACAAACTTTATCTGCCTCGCCTTTGTATTTAAAAGTTTTTTTAAATCCTTTTTTACTCTTTCCATTGAAAAAAACCTTATTCTTTTATCAATGGATGACATGCAGAAGCTGCAGCAAAAAGGGCACCCTCTTGAAGATTCATAGTATATTATTTTATTTGTAAACTCTTCGCCCGGCTCATAGGGGTAATTAATTATGTTAAGGTTATCTATAAGCCCTCTTTTTTCATTAATAATTACATCATTGTTTTCTTTGAATGCCAAACCCTTGATCCTATGCAGCTTAGGAGCTGTGCTTTGAATTTCTTCAAGAAATTCTTTAAATATTTCCTCCCCTTCTCCAAAAATAATATAATCGATGAACGGATTATCCTCCATCATCTGTTTTATTTCAAATGAAACCTCAGGACCTCCGTACAATATCTTGGCTTTATTTTTTGATTCCTTTATTATGTATGAAATATCATTTATGTAATCTATATTCCATATATAGCATGAGAAACAAATAAGATCTGCTGCTTCAGCCAAGATTTCTCCCAATATATATTCGAGCTTTTGATTTATGGTAAATTCTTTGATTTCAATATTAAAATTACTGCAATATTTTTTTAAATACCGCACGGATAAATTTGCATGAATAAATTTCGAATCCAAAGTTACCAACAATATTTTCATATTCTAATCCTCATCAGCCCCGATTTACTTCTTACTAATGCTTCATTTTCAGTTCTTTGTATAACCTTGCACCTCCCTAAAAGGGGATGACTGAATTCCGGATATTTTAGGCATTCCTTAATATCCGGAATTTTATCCGATATTGTTAATTTTTCAGGATTTATTGAACCTTTCCTAAGTTTGTACAAATATATAGAAAAGCTGTTTAATATGTCTGAGTTATTATCGGTGGAATATTTCGAGCTGTTATTGCCTGAAGATACCAATTCATTATCAGTTGGTGCCTCTATTGCTTTGTCGGAAACATTTAAATTATCAGCTGCAGCTTTATTTTCAAATATGTAATATAACACCTTGCAGTTGTTAATATCATTATCACCAAACAGCATAGGCATAGCAATCATTTTTATTCTTTCTTTTTCAAAATCAATTATATAATTCTTATCTGTTTCTATTTCATTTTTTGCACAAAACTCTTTAATTGAGAAATTTATAAGTCTTTCCCTAGATGCTCCCTTAATGCTTTCGATTTCAGCGTTATTCATAAATTCATAAATTACAGATGATATAAGCAAAGCATTCAATATGGTATTTTTATTTAATGTGTAAAATGTAACTGCTTTCAAAACCTCATCGATTAAGTTTTCCCACACAGTGTTTGACAACACTATGGGAATAATTTTAAACTGTAGAAGTTCATCATTCATATTTGATGGCTTTTTATTTTTAAGCCAATAATCGATTGTTTCATCATTGCCATTCATGTAGTGGGCAAATAACTCAATTTCCTTTTCATATCTCTCTTTATCAAAAAGACATCCAATATTATTTTCATAAGGTATGAGACATTTTAC
>DNNJ01000013.1:0-3543 GCA_003487955.1 Clostridiales bacterium
AACCTTGTAGTATGTAAGGCCTGCTTGGCTATCAATAATTAGAGAAGCTATAACATCAGTTTGGCTAGTAGCCATGATTTTCTCTTGTTTGCTTATCTTATACATAGTTCTTACCTCCAACTAATGGCTGCTTTTAAAATATCACACTTTAAAATAGCATGATTTTAATATTGCATCTTCTTTCTTTTCTTCTTCTATAGTAAGCAATCGTTTTTCACCTCCAGTGATACTTTCTCTTATATACTTTCGTAGTTGAATGACGTCAGATCTATAATCATCGGGTACACCGGATAGCGGAAGTAATCAGCAAAACTCGTAATCAAAATGTCCATCATATGGTTTTTGGCATACACCTACAACTTCGTCATCAATGTAATGGTCGGTGAAAAAAGGCAATGGTGTTCTACGAAAGAAGCTCATATCTGTGTCGAATACATACTCAAAACTATCAGCGTCAGATCTCCTTACCCAGTAACCATTTGGGTCAATATCATATTTGTTAAGTGTACCCCTTGCATATTCGTGCACCAATTGCATATACACATCGGACCTCTTGGCTGTCTTAAAGCTAATTCTATATGGTAGCTTGTCTACGAGATACCATAATTGGTATAACTCCAGCACGTTATTATTGACAAAATCTTTAACAAGTCCTCTATCTTCGGGATATAAGATCTTTTTGTACCACTGGTTATTGAAAAACCATGGAATAATTCTTGTGTCAGTCTTAACGACGATATGTATATCATCACCATGCAGATCCGGGAGTGTTAGGTTAGCTAAACCTTTAATGCAAGCAACTATTTCAGCCTGTAAACATGTTTGGGCATAGCCACAACCATATCCAACTGTATACTCCTTGTGGTCTTGAATGGTGCATAAAAAGCTCCAACCCCCTTTATTGTCACGGTAAGACCCATCACAATAAACCATGATTCTAGTTTCCTTCATTTCTGACAACTCCTCTCTTCAACATAAAAAAAATATACTAAGATAACACAAAAAGATCGCTTAATCCGACCCGGAATATAGTGTTATGAAAGTATACTCTTCCATGGCTATGTTATTATTCTGTTTTCATCATTTTACCATTATAGTCTTATGTGTGCAACCTTACTTGAAAACTTATATCAACTTTTCCTACTCTAGTAAGTTGACATTGTAAATGCAACTCTAGCCTTACTTGGTAGTTGCGTTTAATCTGTCAAACAGGATGGTGGCATTAAGTCATACAACCGAAAGAAAGTTTTCTCCTCACCTCCATATAGGAGAGTTGGGAGAAATAGTCTAGCAAACTACAGCAACAGGGTAATGTTTATGTTAGAAAATCCTTGAAAACAAACAAGACGATTGTTAGGGTGTGGTGTAAAAGGGCGAAGAACCACCAACGCCCTTTTTTTGATATATATAGTATCAAAGTTAATTTTGATATATAATATCAAAGCTATTATTATGAAAAAAACACCACACACATCAATTGTAATAGATGTAGAGCTGCCTTGCAACAGCAATCCTAATATTTTTTATGATGAGCTCTACAAAAACAGAATAACGCATGGATTTATACGCAATGAACTGGAGCTTCCGGAGAGCATCAGAATCAAGCTGAATGGAACATTCACCAGGGGTTTATGCTATCTTGATGAAAAAAGCAATGTCTGTAAGATCAATTTTAGAATACAGACAGCAGCATGGATGAACGTAGAAAGAGGAAAATGGCAATATGTTAGTATATTCCCTTGCTTCATCAAGAAATACTGTCCCTTAAGCCTTCATTTGCTTGAAAACGTAAGTAGTCGTACAAGAAAGGGTGGCAAAGTATTCGACCATATTGATGACCCGGAGAAACTATTTGATAGCGAGGATCCCATAGTAAGACCACTTGTAAGGTTTGAGAAAGAGTTCGAAATCTCAAACCCTTCTGCGTTGCTCAATTACAGGTATGTAAAAATGGGCAATCATCCAATTAATTTGGATGCTTGCAACATAGCTGCCAAGCAGTTTAAAAAAGTATTCGAGTTGGTTCTGACAGCAAGGGTTTTCTTTGGAGTAGAGACCGGGACCTTGTCTTTAATCAATTCAATTTTCCGATTGTAATTTATCATCGTAAGCCTTTTACACTTTCTTTAATCCACAATTCACCATTAATTAATATTTATGGGTTTAGTTTGGGTTTATTTAACATATATTCCAGAATCAAATTAATACTTTTCAACCCAATTTCTATCTGATTTCAAACCAAAAGCAAGACTTTTTTAATTTTCGCATATAGCAAGAATCCTATATCTTCCCGCCCTGCTTTGCCATGGGGTATGATTCCCCCATAACAAACGCTAGGAGGTCTTCAAATGAACGAATTGCTAATGATTCACACATTAACCTTATACAAGGGAGGATTGTCTAAAAATGCTTTTTGAATGTGTAAAAAAGATAGGAAATCGTAAAGAAAAGTGGTCCGGAAGAATTTCATTCCTTAAAAACTACGGCAGCCACTTTGAAATTCAAATTCAGAGCCGATCCAGCTTAATGGTTCTTTTCGGAGAAACATCTAGAGGCTACTTTGCCAGCATACCTGATTTTAACGCTGGATGCCACTTGGTTGATCCCCAGGATATTTTTTGGAATACCGAAAGCCTAACAAGGGTGCTCGGAAAAGTTGATGGTATAACTGTGGCTGCAGCATTGTATACTGCTACCGCTTACTTGAAGGGTTTAAAGCCAGTTCCATAACACCCATCCTATTGCTTCACTTTGCTATGAGGCCTGGCTCTGTGATGATAACGCGCTCTGCAGGGATGCAACGCCTAACTCCACACCCAGGCTAAATTTAAGGATGTAGTAGAAAAATTCTATATTAGATTCTATATGAAAGGAATACCTTATGTTTAATTTTAGTGCAAACAACCTGATTTTTGTTTCTAAGAAACAACATGATAAGTGCAATGTATTCATTCTAAAAGATAGAACTACCGCCCGGTATTACAAAATTTATGACTTTTTAAAAACTGCTTCTTTTGATTCCGGGAAGCCTTATTGCATTTTTGGAAAAGTCAACTCTGCCGATAAACTTTATTTAGTTCTAGATGGAGTCAAAGAGGATACGAAAAACGCTCCATTATGATATCAATAATTTTTTAAAAGGAGAATTTATCATGGCTAAAAACAAACATCTCACTGATACAGAACGTCTGCAAATTGAGCAGTGTCTGCGTGAGGGCCTACCACTCAAACGAATTGCGGCCCGTCTTGAGAAAAGTACGTCAACCGTGTCTCGGGAAATTCGCGCCCATGCGATACAAAGCGACAAATATGCACCGCATCGCATCCGCAACAGGTGTGTGGAACGTGAAGACTGCCAAAAACGCTATCTTTGCATTGACAAGCCCAACTGCACTAAACGCTGCTCCACATGCAACCTTTGCAACGACTTGTGCGAAGATTACCATGAACAGTTATGTTACAAGCTTCTCGACCCACCTTATGTCTGCAACGGCTGTATTGAAGAGTCACGGTGTGTCTTGCGGAAAAAATATTATCTCCACA
>DNNJ01000013.1:3827-5222 GCA_003487955.1 Clostridiales bacterium
CTCATTCAGCGCGGGCAGTCAGTACATCACATCGCAACACACAATGCTGACAAGCTTGATATCAGCGAAAAATCCATTTACCGTTATATTGACGGCGGTCTGCTCAAGGCCAGGAATATTGACATGCCACGTGTCTGCCGCATTAAACCACGCAAAACCAAGCCTGTGCAGCATAAAATTGACAGCACTTGCAGGATTGGGCGTACCTATACCGATTTTAACAAACATATGGAACAATCTTCCACTGCTGTAGTCGAGATGGATTCAGTCATTGGGCGTGTCGGCGGCAAAGTCCTGCTTACCATGATGTTCAAATCCTGTGACTTGATGCTGGCTTTCATTAGAGAGCGCAACACATCCCAGTCAGTAATCGACGTCTTTAATTCGCTGTATGAACTCCTAGGGGTAGACTGCTTCAAATCGTTATTTCCTGTCATCCTGGGCGATAACGGGTCAGAGTTCTCAAACCCGAAAGCATTGGAATACGACCCACAGGGCAGCCGCAGAACAACGTTGTTCTACTGCGATCCATATGCGTCATACCAGAAGCCCAATGTGGAGCTGAACCATGAGTTCATAAGGAAAGTCCTGCCTAAAGGCACATCATTCGATAACTTGTGTCAGAGGGATATTGACCTTATGATGTCCCACATCAACTCCTATTCCAGAGAGAAGTTATGCGACAAATCGCCTTTTGACTTGTTCGGCTTTATTTATGGTTACGCTGTCCTTGAAAAATTAGGACAGTTCAAGGTTCCGCCTAACGAAATTTTACTGAAACCATCGCTTTTAAAAAAGTAATTAAACATCATTTATCCCAGTAAAACATACCTGTAGAATGCCCGCCAGGGGGACGCATTTTCTCTGTCCGAAAAAACGTTTCTTGCGTACCCTTGGCGAAAGCATATCTATTTTTAATGTTTGTTCGTACATACTCAGATAAAAATGGGGTAATTTACCCGACTTTGCATAGTTTTTGCCTTTTACATCCATAATTTTGACACACTTAATGCTATTACCGTACATTTACTCCGTCAAAGGTTGCATTTACTTTGTCCGCCCACGAGATCATTTAAGTATTTCGTCTAAGTCAAGATCATTCAAGAGATAAACGCAGCCAGTTAAGAAGATGCAAAGCAGCAGCTTCTTTAATTCGAAGTCTGTTCCCGCTTAAGTGGAGTTCTTTGGTTTCAGTACCACCATAGCTGGAAAGTGACAAATAAATCAAACCAACCGGCTTTTGCCTTGTTGCTCCGCCTGGCCCGGCGATTCCGGTTATAGCAGCTCCAATGTCTGCGCCTGAAATTTTTCTAATGCCTTCTGCCATCTCATATGCAGTTTGCGAACTGACTGCTCCATATTTCTTTAATGTATCCTCTGAAACTCCCAAGCGTT
>DNNJ01000243.1 GCA_003487955.1 Clostridiales bacterium
GGAAAAACAGGAACTACACAAGCAAACGGAGACTTCTGGTATGTTGGTTTTTCACCATACTACGTAGGAGGAATCTGGGTTGGAAATGATAATGTGCAGATGAAGCTTTCCGGAGACAGCGGCAACAATGCAAGGCTTTGGAGCGGAATTATGACTCCTATACATCAAGGTCTGCCTCCTGCAACATTTACAAGAAATCCAAATTTAATACCTGTAAATGTATGTAAAGTATCAGGAAAGCTGCCCGGTGACCTTTGTGCGCATGACCAGAGGGGAAGTCAGGTTATTACAGAATATTTTATACCCGGAACTCAGCCGACGGAAACCTGCGACATACATGTTAAGGCTGAAGTATGTACCAGCTCAAATATGAAGAAATCCATATACTGTCCGGGTAATTTAGTGGAAGAAAGAGTATTTTTCATCAGAGATCCGCTTTATGACCCTGAAGAAAAAACGGATAATTATGAAGTAAAAAAATTGTATCAGCAAATTTTAGAAGACAGAATTATTTTTACAATGGAAGAGCTTCAGCAAATATATGCCGGTCAGATAACAATTGATGAAAATGGTCAAATAACTCATGTATCAGGGATTGAAGTTGAAAAATTGGGTTCTTCCGGATATTTAACCGAAGACTATCAGTACCAGGTTCCTACCAGGACTTGTTATTATCACACCAAGTGGCATTATGATCAGTGGTTGGATGAAGAGCACGACGGTAACGGAAACGGTAATAATGGTAATGGAAACGGTAATAATGGAAACGGAGATACCTTGGAGGACATTATCATAATTGATGAATTTGATAGTTCAGAAGAAGACCCTGAAAAACCAATAGAAGATATTTTGGAATCAATAGAAAATGATTAAGATAATAGAGTTCAGAATTTTTATTCCGAACACGCAGGTAAATTCACCAATTTATATATTCGGGGACATTCCTCATGCCCTCAAAGACTCACTCCATGGTAGAGGTGTGTCCCCATACCTATGTTCACATAAATTGGGAATTTTATGCGGTTGACCTACCATCCATTTATTCAGAGAATCTTATTTGGGGACATTCCTCCTACCAGCATAGACTCCCTTAATAGGAAGGTGTGTCCCCATACCTTTATTAAATGGGGTTAGGTCATACTATTTATCTCCATGGGGATTGAATATAACAGCAACGATGTAACCGAATATCAGTGCTGCAGCTACTCCCGGAGCTGTTCTTATTACTCCGCCGCTGAGTGCTCCCATAAATCCTTTTTCAGCAGCTTCTTCCATAGCTCCTTTAGCTAATGAGTTGCCAAATCCAAGAAGAGGAACAGTAGCTCCTGAATGCCCTATTTCAACAAGCTTATCATACACTCCGAAAAATCCTAATATAGCTCCTGTCACAACTAAAAACACAAGCAAATAAGCATTATTTTTCTTAAATGTATCGATTATAATCTGACCAACTACACATATCAAACCGCCTATTACAAAACTCATCACGTAATTCATAAAGACCTCCTAAACTTCAATGCCCAAACAATGGGCAATACCGGGTATGCTTTCACCTTGCATGGTTGCAGTTGGTGAATGCAGTGCTCCCGTAGCTGTAAACAGGAGTTTTTTTATTTCATTATTCAATAATTTTTTATATAAAAAGGAGCCGAATACTGCGGCTGAACATCCGCATCCGCTTCCTCCCGCGTGTACATCCTGTTTATTAATATCAAAGATAATTGTACCGCAGTCATCGTATTTTGATTCAATACTATTATTATCTTCATTGAACATTTTATTAACTATGCTTTTCCCCACTGTTCCCAAATCTCCGGTAACAATTAAATCGTAATCAATGCCTGTATCTTGAAGATGCTGAGCTAATGAATCATAAGCTGCCGGTGCCATGGCTGCTCCCATATTGTTTGCATCTTTGACTCCTAAATCAACGATTTTTCCAAAAGTAACATGTTTTATTTTAGGCCCTTTTCCGTTGTTTGAAAGCCATACCGCAGCTGAGCCGGTCACTGTCCACTGTGATGACATATGGCGCTGTCCTCCCATTTCAAGAGGAAGTCTGTACTGTCTTTCCGCACTGCAAAAATGGCTTGACGTAACGCAAATTACATTTTCAGCAAATCCCCCGTCGATTATCAGTGCGCCTAATCCCATTGTCAACGTCATAGTGGAACAGGCGCCGTAAACACCTATGTATGGCAATTCCAATTCCCTTGCAGCAAAAGAAGAAGATGTGATTTGATTAAGTAAGTCTCCTGAAATTAAAAGATCAATATTTTCATTTACTAAATTATTCTTATTTTTCAAATTCTCTACTGCAGTTTTCTGCATTTTTAATTCGCTTTTTTCCCATGAATCTTCCCCCCATAAATCATCCTCTATTACCATATCAAATTTTCCCTTTAAAGGCCCTTGACCTTCCTTGTTGCCTACTATGGTGTATGTATCTCTTATTATTACACCATCTTTAATTATAAAAGTTTTTCCTGCCTTTTTCATTCTTCCTCCACTACTTTATTGCCATACTTAATAAACCTGCTATAAATGAAGAAAAATAACCGAATATCAGGACGGGGCCTGCTAATTTGAAAATATTAGCGGCTGTACCTAATATAAATCCTTCCTTCTTAAATTCCAAGGCAGGAGAAACTACCGAATTTGCGAATCCTGTTATGGGTACTACCGTTCCGGCTCCCCCAATTTTACCTAACTTATCATACCAGCCTAAACCGGTAAACAATGCACTCATGCCGATTAATACCACAGATGTCATGGGTGATGCTTCATCATCTGATATACTAAGCCAGGCAACAAAGGAATCATTGATAATTTCTCCTAACAGACATATAGCCCCACCAAAAATAAATGCCATAACACAATTTTTTAGTATTTTATTTTTTGGTGTTAATTCATCAACTACCTTTTTATAGTTGTCTTTGTTGTATTTCATTTTTCCTCCTACAGAGAGTATTAACAAATCTTCCTATTATAATAATACTGCACTTTCAGGTATTCTTTTCAGGGAACTGTCAATACCGCTGCCGAAATAAAAAGCTGTTAAACCGATAATTAAAATTATCACTAAAAAAAATATCTTTTTTTTCATATAAATCACCTCATAAGTATTATTTACAAAAAAGATTTTTGAATACAAAAAAAAAGCACTAAAAGTGCCTTTTTTTTATAAACTTGTTAATTTTTAGCT
>DNNJ01000361.1 GCA_003487955.1 Clostridiales bacterium
TAATTCATTTGCTATAACAGATGCGGTCATGGTTTTTCCCGTTCCAGGTTCTCCTGTTATTAAGAATTTACTCCTGTTTTTCAATCCATTTTTTCTTAAAAGCTCTTTTTTCTCATATTCCTTAATAATTCTTTTTATTTTTTCACTTATTGATTCTGTAACTATCAAATCTCTTAGTTCGAAATCACATATTTTTTCTTCCAACATTTCGTTTCGATTATTTAATTTAACTATTTTACTTTTTGTTGAATACTTAGGGTTCTGCACAATATCTCTGATATCTTTTGCACTGGAAGTATGACCTAATTTTGCTTCATGAGCGGCTATTTGCAATGCAATAGTTTTAAACTTTTCATTGTCATTTTCAAAATGTGATCTCATTAATGATTTTATTTGCTCTATTGTAGCCATGTTATCATCCTCCTTTTTTAAATTAAGAATATCATATATTTATATATTATGCACTTAATTTTTATGTATTATCAAATTAAAGGTTGAGCTACTTTTGCATCAACTTCACATTATTGATTTTATTCTCTTCAACTAAAATTGTTTCGTAAGAATTGTTACCTATTATTACTTTATATCTACCAGCTGGTATGTTTGTAAAATAAAACTCGTTCTCCTTATCTCCAACTATAGTTGTTTCATATTTTATTTCATTTTCATCTGTTAAAGTTAAATTCTCTCCAAACATACTCTTATTACTTGTTATTTTTCCTTTTATTACATTTGTAGCAGTCTTAAAATAAATTAATATTTCTTCACTATATAAATCGCCATTTTCCATAACTATCATATCTTTTGGTATGTATAGGCTATAATAAGTATTTAACTCTAATTCTTTATTAGGAATTATTAAAAAATTGTTTTTCTTTGTTAATCCAGGTTGAGATTTTACACTTATTCTATTTCCTTTACAATCTATTAAAATGATACTGTCTTTATCTTTTATCTTATTAGTATTACTATCAAATACTATATCTATAAAACCCCATCTTAAATAATTTCCATCTTTTAAGGGTTCCGGATTCAGGTAAATTATATTATATTTACCATCTGTAGTTTTCATATTATAACTATCGTTACTATATAAATTAACTCTTTTGTTTTCGCCATCCCAATCAACATCCATACCATTCATTTCAGCAACAGCTCTTATTGGTACATAGGTTGTTCCATTATATAGGAAATTATCAACCAATACTTGTTCTTTGTTCACAAATAAATCAATGTTGTTAACTAGCACATCTATTTTCTTTAAAATCGAATTCGCAAATACAGGATTAAAGTTAAATAAAAATAATACAACGATTATAAAGAAAATTAAAAGCCTTTTAGTTTTCATCTTTATTTCCTCCTATCTTTTTACAACTGAAGTACTCACCTTCGGCATTCATGCAAATTTGAATGCCTCCAAGTAATTTCAATACAAATATGACTTAACTCTAATTTTAGGTATCTATCCTGAAAAAGGCTAATAGCTTATCCCAATTTCCTGGGTATCCATTGCTACCGTTCCATGTAATAATTTGATTGTTTTCACGTTTTACTGCCAATGTCCACTGCGTCCCATCACAAATGAATGGATCAACATACTCATAATTCCAATACTCAACGTTAATGGTTTCAAAGTTATCCAGTAGCAACTTTGTTTTTTCCTCTGAAAAATGTTTTTTAATAGGAGATGTACCATAACCCTTGGTTGTTGTTAGAGTTGCAGTGTTATTTTCAATATTTAAGTAATAAGTATCGTATCCGCCGAAATACCCACCAATACTAAAGTAAATTTCAGTAATAGAGGTTAAATTACTGTCATCAATACTTTTCAATCTTTTAAGCCACTTGATAATACTTCCGTCATCAAGAAAATTTAGAAAAGCCATTTTAGAAATTGTTTCAGCTTGAATGGCACCCATTATTAATGCAAGTGTACATTTATCATCTAATAATTCTATACTAGCTTTTCTCATGGATTTCCTGTTCCAATTAATATTATTGTAATTTAATATGGAAACATACTCTGAAAGCTGATATTTGGGATGATTATCAGAAAACTCATAAAACTCTCTAATAAATGAATTCACAAGTTCTTCATAAGTTTCATATGGCATATAAATTGGGT
Source organism: Clostridiales bacterium (assembly GCA_003487955.1). Classification (GTDB taxonomy): domain Bacteria; phylum Bacillota; class Clostridia; order Tissierellales; family Sedimentibacteraceae; genus Sedimentibacter. The sequence goes on from DNNJ01000361.1 coordinate 2,126, forward strand.
CTTTAGAAGTTCCATCATCATCTCCCCAATATATCCACTGTCCACATAACAGCTCATTTTCTAATTTCCCAATATATTTTGTTAGTATTTTAAACTTGCCGGCTTCGCTATCATTTCCTTTAAATTCGCACCATTCATCATAAATCAAACGGAATTCTTCATCCAAATAAGTCAGAGCCTTTTCTTTTATGCCCTCAGGAACTCCATAATATGCTTCTGCAATGGAGCCAGTAATTGCTGCTAAGGTATCACTGTCACCCCCCATTGATATCGCTGTTCTGATGGCATCTTCAAATGAAGTAGATTCCAAGAAAGCCACAATTGCCTGGGGCACGGTTTCTTGACATGTTTCATTGAATTTATATGTATCTCTTATTTCATCAATTGTGAAGTTTAAATCATAGTAATTTCCATTTATCTTATGGCGAATTTCTTCCTTGGTAGCTCCTCGCTTTGCCATATAGATTGAAACCACCGTAGCTTCTGCACCTTTGATACCTTCTTCGTGATTATGTGTTGTGGATGTTATTATTTCAGATAATTTACGTGCTTCATAATCTGTGTTTGCAATAAATCCTACCGGACTTATACGCATGGAAGCTCCATTCCCAAAGCTGTTATAAGGCTTGGGATTATCACTGAAGATCCAACGTCCAAACATTCCACCATAGCCGCAATGTGGGTATTTTCGTCCAATTTCCTGCATGTATTTAATCGTCATAGTTTCAAGCAAAGCATAGTATTCATCATTGTTGCTATGTCCGCTTAGCAAAGGTTTTATTTTATTCTCTGTTTCCATAATAGCTTTAGCTACTGCAATGGTCATAATGCTGTCATCTGTCACTTCACATTCATCAGTGAAAAGTTCAAAATCCTTACTTCTGTGATTATTAAATTCAAAACGAGAACCTACAATATCACCAATAATCGCTCCTATCAATTAGCTCACCTTCTTTCTAAGACTAAAAATAGTATAAAAAACCATTCGTATGATTTTTTTCAATGACCACTTCTTAATATTTGAAGCCTTTTGTATTGTTGGAACAGAATCAAAAATTGCTCTACTTTTCTATGCAAATTGTGATTTTACCAATATCTCATTTCAAGATATTCAATCAAATCAGAATATTTTATTTTATTAACAGGTTCCAGCAAATCTTTGGGCTGAATAATAATATATTTACTTTGATCTTCTAAGTTTTCACGCCAGGTTTCTTCCATACCCTTATTACAACATCTATACTTTTTATTTAATAATTCCTTATTTTCAGATGGAATCACATGAATGTGTATAGTCATCAACTTTAATAGTTTCAGTATTCTTGTGTGCTATCATTTGTTCTGACCAGAGTGTCTGGCGCATGAGTTGATAAAATGGTTCATAATAATAAACATCATGACAAGCTGATTTTAGTTGTTTAGATTGATTTATTAAATCGGTATAACGTGCTTTCCGTACTAAGCCCTTATTGCCGCTTCCTTTGTCTTCATTACCATAAGATTCTACATACTTCCACTCTATTGGAAACAAAACTTTTCGTCCATCTTTATGTTGACCATAAATCAAGGCATCAAGAGAAGTACAGTTGCTGCCTCTTGTTGAATACTTCTCGTTAAGGTGGTCGAAATCACTGACTGCTTCAAACTGTATATATTCAGACATATCTCCATCAGTTGTAATTTTTAACACATCAATAATATCAGGACAGATGTTCTGAATTATAGATAAAACTGTATTTTTGTCATCACGTATTGAATACAAATGATTTAAGCATGAGACTTGCGATGAAAGGGTATGATTTGTTAGTTTCCCACCCCACCATGCAATTTTGTTTGTATTAAAATAGTTGCAAATTGATATTCTGGACTTCTTATACATATTGTTATTATTATCATTTAATACAAATGGGTAGCATTTTCCTCTGAAAAGACCGCAACCTTTATCTCCATTAAAAATATTTGTATTTTTTATCAATTTCTCAGCTCGTTCATATTGTTGAGTTTTATAACTCATACATTATTCCCCCTCTTAGCTATTGAGTTTTACCTGTACGATAATTTGTAATTGTCCCCTTTTCAACTTAATCTACCCTAAATCAATCATCCAGGCATCCTGTATATGGTCTTTAATAATCTTCCTTGACAGATTAAACCAGCTTTTGCATTCATCAAGTATAATCGAGTCACCGGTTACAATTCTTTCCTTGCCGGCTAATACAGCATCCACATTGGGAATCAGCTCGACTTCAACAGGCATCCCCCATTGCCCTGAACATTCCAATATCTTGCTTTTCAGTCTGCCTGAATTTGATACCGGAGAATCTAAATAAAATTTAACTATTGGCACATGTAATTCTTGCAGTGTCTTTCCTATGAGATTTAAAGCAGTATCTGTTTTATCTATAAGTCTGTATGTACCCCGAAGTCCTGCCAAATCTCTAAAGACACCGTCTTTCCCAAGCAATATGGGACTTCCCGACATTGCAACTTCTAAAGTAATTATTAGATTGAATCCATCAATATTCAAACAGCCATCCTTTGCGCAACCAAAAGGAAGCATTGTAGACCTTCTTTTTTCATAATCAGCCGTTGAAGATGTTGTTCTCTGAAGGGCTGTTCTTGCTCTTGCTGAAAGCAGATAATGGTTGCCTGTAAATTCTATTATTTGCTTTATCTTGTATCCTCTGTCAAGCAGCCACTGTATTTCTTCTTGGGCAATTTTTAATTCTTCAATGCTTTCATTGGAAAATATCTTTACATCATCCGGGTCAAAACCTCTTTTGACATTCTTTGTAGACATCTTTACCTGCTTTCTATATATGATTAATAACAAACTTTAGAGATAAACTCTGTTTATTTGAAATCTCTGCTAAGCAAGTACAATTACGCTTTTCCTTTGCCTTATATAAAGCTTTATCCGTATTGTTTATAAATTCTTCGATAGATGATTCATTTGACGGAATTATTGTATTAACACCTAAACTAATTGTTATATGATCAGCAATATCAGAATGCAAATGTGGTACAGATATTTCTTCTACTCTTCTTCTCATTTGTTCAGCAAGTTCTAATGCTTTTTCTTTCTCTGTATGAGGAAGTACTATGATAAATTCCTCTCCTCCATACCTGGCTACCATATCCGAAGAACGCTTTGCACAATCTGATAGAACTTCTGCGATTTGTTGTATACAATAATCACCTGCTTGGTGACCATAATTATCATTGAATAATTTAAAATAATCAATGTCTGTCATTATCAACGATAATGGAGTGAAATACCGTTTACATCTGTTCCATTCATCTTTAATTTTAATTTCAAACATAAAGCGATTAAAAACTCCGGTTAAAGAATCAGTTTTAGACAGAGTTTCCAGCTTTTGATTTGCTTCTTCTAATTCTTTGTTAATCCGTTTTAGTTCATCGTTTTTTTCCTGTAATATTATTTTATTATTGAAATCTTCTGTCCATTGTTTATATCTCATATAAGAAATTGCCCATGACATTATTAAAAAGGTAATGCTATTAATACTATTTGCAAACAACAACTCTGCAGATTTTTGAAAATAGGGCATTAGTATAAGAAAAAATGAGTGAATAATTAAATATATTGGTAATAATATAAATGGTTCAAAAATTGGAGTAACAGCTATTGCAATAATCGCAACAATATATACAATAATCTGTCCGCTTGTTAATTGATCTAATAAGGATATACCTGCACACCATATTAATATGAAGCTTATAAAAAATATTCCGGTATAACGAATGCCGGTTAAATGCTTAGGAACATTCTTCCCCAGCTTAATAAAGATCAATAAAAATACTATCATTGCAAAAAGCATTATAATATACATAGATACATAGTATGTATCAGGTGGTTCGAAAGTGTTATCCATATTTGTGATAAAATGAGTCGTTAGCATAATCAATTCCAGGACAATGAATGCCTTTGCTGTAATTTGTGATCTGACTGTATTAATCTTAGTTATGCTCGTAATAAATTCCGTTTTATAATTTTCAGGTGTTGATATAAGTTTTATTTTTTTAATCATTTAATATATAACCTTTCTATTACGTTATCCTTAGATTAAAACTCTTGCAAGTCTTTATTTAACCATATCCTTCCATCCCTCATAAATCATAACCATAGCCAAGGTGTCCAGTTCACAGTATTTAAGGAGGGCTTTTTCTATTTCGTTTCGCTCATAATCTGACATTTCGGTAAATTGAAGCATTGCATAGGCGGTCATGGCTGCTCCGCCGTCTCTTAACTGGTCATTATTAAGCAGAATAAAATCTTTGTCTGATACATCCTCAAACATTTTAGGCAGGAGCTTGTATGGGTCTGTCACGATGTTATTTTCAAGTTTAACCCATGTCCAATTATTGTAGTTTAAACTTAGAATGTTTTTTGTTCCGTAAACAGGTTTGGAATACTTATCCTTCAAGAATATGGAGCTGTTTAAAATAGCCGGCAGCACTGCCTTGATTGAATTTGAGCCTTTCATTGCAGGGTCATAATAGTATCTTTTCACAAGTTCACACATATCAACCATGCTTCTGGAACCTTCCCATTCTTCACTGCATCCGTTTACTGATTTGGTAATGCTTCTTATAAATTTACACAACTCTTTCCTGTCAGAAATATCATTTTTATCTTCATTTAATTGTCTGTAAATCATATTCAAATATGAATTCTCATGAGCAGCATATCGAAAGATTGTCCCTTCGTCCTGCTCTAAGTCCGTCTTTAGTTTTCTTACAAATTCATAATTCGGAAATACTCCGGGCTCGATATTTAAGTATTGTCCTTTATGTTCTATATCACCGTTTTTGTGTACAATATGGTGGGAAAATTGAAAAGCAATTCCCTCATAGGGTCTTCTTCCTTTATTAAAGGGGATTGCAGCCATGGAAGTTTCAAAATCAATGAAATGAA
>DNNJ01000300.1 GCA_003487955.1 Clostridiales bacterium
CCCATTACAAATTTGGCAAATTTGCTCTTTTTCAGGAATAATTCGGTATTTATTTAAGTAATCCTGCCAAATTCTGATGGAAACGAGTTTTTACATTTGTACTAAAATATGGTAAGTTTAGGTTGTTAATTGGTGCCAACCAGATTGTATCTGTTACGTAAAAAGATTTTAGCAACAATGCAACAATAAAGCACAAGAAATTCAGAATATATAATAGCGATTGTTTTTATTAAGGATTCACCATACACGAATAGCATGCAAAAGGTGTTGCACAATGTAATAGAAGTGACTTGGGCTAGGGGGAAGAAGAATGCGGAAGATTATAGGGTTTGCGTTTGCGACATTACTCTTATTTTTCTTATTGTTTCAGGCGGTTTTAGCTGTAGATAGTGAAAAGCAGACGGATGGTTCTATTGAAACATTACAGGTCGGAATCGAAAAGATGGATCCTGAAAATGAACTAATAGATCAACGATCCGAATATCGGCGAAGCTTTAGAGATAAACAAGGTAAACTTGTTACTTTTATCGCTACATCTCCCTTGAATTATTTAGGGGACGACAACCAATATTATCCGATTGAAACCAATATAGTTGCTGAAAAATCAATCCCAAAATCTATGCTGTTTCGAGCATCTAAAGCTGCCGGCAACGAAGATGCTGATATTAGTGAACTGTATGGGGGAGACCGTTTTCGTTACCATGCCGTTAAGAATACGGTGAAAGCCCATTTTGCCAATGAATCCGACGGTGGGGTTGTTTTTGAGTACCAAAATAAGCCGATTTTTTTTCAAATCGACCATCAGTATAAACGTTCTGCCAAGATTAGTAATAATACAATAAGATATGAGAAAATATTTGATAACTGCGATCTAGAATATACAGTACTCCCAGGAGGTATAAAAGATGAATTAATCTTTTACTCTCTTCCGGAAAAACCAATTTTAAGCTTTAAGGTCGATTTTGGCGACTTAAAGTCGGAAGATGGACCCGAAGGATCCATCAATTTAGTTGATAACTCGGGAAATGTCATTTATACAATTCACCCATCACTTATGTTTGAAAAAGAAAACGCAGAGAACTGTATAGAGATAGAAACCAGGTTTCACCGTCAAGGTGCTCAGCTTTATTGTGATCTGGTGCTCGATATGGGTTGGTTAAGAGATAAACACCGGAAATATCCCGTAGTGGTGGATCCTCTGGTTTCGGTGGGGGAATTAAATAGTTTCGGTAAAGAAGAGCGACGTTTTTTGTTTTATGCTCCAGAAAGCTACGGGACGATTAAATGTGAAATCAAGATCGACGGGCCTGGTTACCATGGTGAATTAACTGAGCATAACCCGGCAAAAGGTTATTTTAAAGATCTAACTGCAAAAAAACCTTTATTAAGTTATGATGGCTATCATGACTGGCACAAAAACCATGAAGAGAATCTGATTGCCGGACATTCTTATGAAGTATATATTTACGGAGGACGAAGCAAACATAAAATTGGCGGTAAAAAATTTTATGGACGGGCTTTGGCAACAATTACCTATGGGGATTCAAACGGTTGCTTGTTTGCGGAAGTACCACCAAGGATTTTGTCTACAACAGTACATAAAAATGAAGTGGAAAAAGTTTTTGAACTAATATATCCTCAAACCATAAGCTATACTAGTAACTCCGGGATGTCCGCAGGTTTTCGCGTGTATCAAGAAGGAGAAGAGACGCCTATCTTTATCCCCTCATCAGATATCGGCGTATTTCAACTGAACGCTGGGCCATATAAAGTTGTCGTCCCACAAAACGCTTGGGCGGAGTTGATGTTTCCTCGCTTAACCGCTAATTATGAGAGCCGTATCCTAATGCGAGGTAACCCAGGAATCATCGACTCAACATTTACTTTACCGTCCGAATGTGAAGTGAAGATGCAATTTAAAACTGCAAAAAACGGATCACCGAGTAGTATGGGTTATCCTTCTGTTAAGATTCTATCTGGCTCGCAAACTCTACGTGAATGGAAATTTGATGTAAATTATTACAATTATTTTGACGGTGGCGATAAAGTACTATTGAAGAAAGAAGTTCCATATCGGCTGATTGTTAGCCGTGGACATTCTCCCAATTCCGGTTGGGGTTCTCTGGAGTTGGATCTTTATCATCCCAAGAACGAGGTCTGCAAGGTAACAAATCTTGGACTGATCGATAGCCTGAATAATCCGGTTAAAAACCGTTACGCCAATGGAAATCATCGTCTCCGTTTCAACTATACCGATCCGGATGGGAATCCCTTAAAAGAGTATAAGTTGACTCTGGAGCAAACAAATTCAACCAATAAGTATGAATATTGGTTGAGTCCACTGGATGGCGGTTCTGGAAGCATTAATATTCCTTACTCGATTCGGCAGTTTAATTTTGACCCGGGAAGCGAAATTCTCTGTCAGGTGGCAGCCTGGGATGGGTTTGATTTGTATACGACGTCCTATTATAATTTCACCTTGGATTTATCTCCCCCGGTAGTTGATAAATTCCAAGGCGAGGTTAATAGCAGCAATAATTCAATCGATTTAGAATGCCAAGTGCGGGACTTAGAAAGCGGACTGCGGAGCAACAAGATATCATGGACAGTTAATGGAAAACCCGGTGGTTCTCATGAGTTTTCCCAGAGCGAATCGACATTCTCCATTCCCGATCTACCGTGGAACGCTAGGGTTGTAGTTACTATGGAAGCGATTGATAATTCTGGAAATAAATCTATCCGAACCTTAGTCTTTTATACTTACCCCCAAAAGGCTACTTTACTAGCGCCGAAACAAGCGCAAAGTAAAACAAAAGCGGAATTGAAGATTTCAAAAGTTGAAGCTTCACTTTTAAGGGTTGAGAGGTATATAAAATTCGCGGATGATTGTCTACAGTTGGACTACGATACCGGATATATGGATCCCTCCCAATTAGGTGTAGCGGTTATGATGTATCCTCAAATTTCTCTGGATGTGCAACCAGTTGGTTCAGACTTTATGCAACCGGCTGACATTATTCTGAGCGCGAATGCCTTTGACTTGGATGGCAGAATTACTAAAGTCTTATTTTTCAATGGATCGAAGTACCTCGGCACTGTTAAAAACAGTCCTTACCATCTTACAGTGCATAATTTACCTGTAGGGGAATACCAGTTTACTGCCAGAGCCATAGATGATAGCGGTTTAGAGACGGAATCTTCTCCAGTAAAGATTAAAGTAAAAAATAGTGAACCTACAGTATTCATAAAGAATATCAAAAATAATCAGAGTTTCACGTGGCCGACGGATATTACAATCCAGGCCGACGCTATAGACCAGGATGGAACGATCAGTAAAGTTGAATTCTATGCCGGAAATACCTACATTGGTGCAGCTACCCAAAGCCAAAACAACACATATAGTATCCAATGGAATAATGTGCCGCTCGGTATACACACCCTGGTGGCCAAAGCTACCGATAATAATGACGCCGTAACAAGTTCCGCACCTGTTACGGTAACTGTCAGTCTACCACCATTAGGTTCTTATAATCTTTCCTTCAATTGTTGGAAAGAAAATAGTGGTGTTAAAAACACCTTTAAATTATATTTGCCTGCAGAGCGGCCCGCTCCAGGAAATCATAGTTATGGGCCTCTTGGCTGGGGGGGCACCCTTGCAATTAACAGCATAAGCAATGTGAAAACCTTTCCCTGTAAGATCAGGGTTAACTATGTAGTTACTATTAAAGATAATGCGAAAAGAAATCTTCAAAAGCCTTACTTTTCGGTAAATAGTGGTAGTGAACAATTGTTGTATATAAATACTTACAATACAACAAAAAGTGGCAGCTTTGAGATTCCAGCTAATTCTTACATAAATATTACTTATAACTCTGGTAATCATGATGATGATAAGTGGATAGGGGATGATGAGGATCGTGGATATGATTGCTCGTGCAATCTAACTTTTGATTATATTCTTGAAAAGAATGTTAGTACATCAACTCAATCTATCAGTCCGAATAATAACTTGGAAATCGTAGAGAGCACGCAAGAACCAGTTCAACAAAGATCAGAGTCTGAAAGTCCTCAAGAATTGGTCTATAGCTTTCCTGAACCTGTTCCGGCGCGTAGTCACGAAACCTACGTTTACCGGATTTACACAAAAAACGGAGACAAAGTGGTTTTGGAAGAGAGAGAGGTCCCGGTAAGTAATAACCCACCAAAAATTTTGAATATGGAGCCTGTTTCCGACCTATCCACATATAGTTATCATACACTTAAATTTAGGTTGAATGAGGTTGTCGATGAGGATGGTGACAGCCTTACTTATACTTACAAAATATCCGGTAAGAGAAATACCGGAGAAGACTATACATACGGACCGATAACCCGGGTTGATCAGGAACCGTTCACTGTGACTAACCTTCCTGACGGTAACTATACCTGGACTGTTCAGGTTAAGGATGAGTACCAGGGTCTGACCGAAGCTTCAGGAAAGCTAATTGTAGATAAAGGGCAACCGGTCGCTTCATTTAATATCAACGGCGGTAAACGGTTTACCAATGACCGTTCAGTCACAGCTAATATTGAAGAAGCTTATAACGTTCATAGAGTAAGATTCTCTTATGATAATAATAATTGGATGAGCCCGGTGGCTGATTGGAATAATCCGATTCACCTGACGTTGCCGGGGGGAGAAGGAAAAAAAACCATCTATATGCAGGCGCAAACTGAGGCTCAAGCCTCTATTGACACTTGGGGACCGCCGGTAACAATACAGCGCAGTATTATCCTGGACACTACTCCGCCGGCTATTGATCGCTTTAATCTCTTTAACCAAGGCGGAACGAATTCCGTCTATTTCCGCTGGGGAGAAGGAAATGATATCTTAAGCGGTATTGCCGGATATAAGCTTCAACAATGGAACGGTTTGGAATGGACCGGATTTGAGACCGATGAAAACAGGATAACTGTTTCGGCTATAGGCTATAACATTCCTGTGAAAGTCCGGATTCAACTCATAGACCAAGCCGGGAATAACTCTGAATGGATTGAAAACATCGGTTATACCAAAGCCGCTCCCGGCAGTCTCAATCTGACGGAAACCACCAGCGGCTACACACCGAAAGATGGACATTATATTAATTTGAAGCTTAATCCAGCCGAAGGAACGACAAAATACAAGCTAATCTGTGTTGAAAACTCCGGCGGTGGTGATATTGCTGAAGTTGACATGGATACACTTTCCTATAAAGATACCACTCTCGTCCCACATGGCGTATATAAATATAAGATTCAAACCTTTAACTCCAGCGGTGAAATTACTGAAGCGGAACTTGAGCCGCTTCAGGTCGCTAATATTGCGCCTAAGAAACCTACTGGTGTTGGTCCGAAAGGATATATTACCAGTATTAACGGGGTTACCCTTATTTTCGACACTTCTCTGGAACAGCTCGATGTTGATGGGGATCCACTAGATGTTAAATATTTCTTAGGGACTGACGGTATTTCCTATGCAGAATTACCTAATGGTATTTTAAATAATCTTGATGAAGGGCAAGACTATTTTTGGAAAGCGCGTCTAGACGACGGCTATGGCGGTGTAGTTGAGACGGACTCGGTTAGCTTCACAGTTGATATCACTCCGCCCATGATTAACGTCGATAATATTAGCTTTGATTGGGCGCAGGACCACCGTGTGCTGGTCAACGCAACTGATGACGGTAGCGGCATCGCTGATCTTTTTGTGAATGGAGTATCAGGCGACTCTTCCCGTGAAGTGCTCATTAATCACCAAGGCGCCAATCCGCTCTCTGTGACCGCAATTGACCGGGCAGGAAATACCGCTAGCTTTTCTCATATTTTCTATGTTGACCGGACACCACCGGTTACAAATAATCTCCGTTTTGACTTGCCCGCAAAGAATGGTAAATTTTTGGCAGGCTCCAACCTAGTACCAGCTGTTTGGGAGGGAACAGATCCGGAAACAGGGATCAAACAGTTCAAATATGCCTGGTCTGACTTTAAAGGTTGGTATGATCCCAATGAGATGCAGAGCGTTGCAGTGGTGGATCGACAAGGAACCTTCCATCATAATTTCTTGGGGCATTTTGAGGATGGACAAAGCTATTATCTGTACATCCTGGCTGAGAACAGACTGGGTTTGGCAAGTGAAATAATTAAAAGCCCCCCACTCCTTTATGATCATACCGGACCGATAGTTAACATTGAAGAACTAACCGGTGGAAGGTATTTTAATGGGTATTATTATCTTTCATACCTTGAAAACATGCACCTAACAATTGAGAGCAATGATCCGCATACCGGGATCAATAAAGTAGAGTATGCCTTGACGGAAACTGCTAATCCGGAAATCATTGACCCAGAAACCGTCCTGTGGTTTGATTCACTTGATGAATTAAAGTATGGGACAACCCCGGTCAACGGTAAGGTTTATTACTTAGCAATTCGGGCCACCAATGGGATTGGTTTAACTACCACAGTCTATTCCAACCGGCTTGTTATTGATAGCTCACCCCCGGAGATCACTATAGCGGATAACGCTACACAAAACGACAGACAGATTTATTTCGCGCAAGTCAATACCAGAGATCAGGATACGATGGTGATTAAGTTGGAATATGCCATTGGCAGTGCTCCGGGTGACACTGATCTTTCTAAAAAATTACCTGGCGCCGATGCAAATGGCTGGCTTACATGTGAGTACCCGACTGAGGTTATGGAATTACGACAACATGCTGACATACCGGTTGGCGCCTCTTACTACTTTACAGTGAAAGCCATCAACATTTGTGGAGGAGTGGCTACCGCCACATCTGCAGGAACCAAAGTTATTGCCGGTGATCGCCCGGTGGTTCGGGACGATGGCAGCCATACATCTGAAAAGAAAGCCTTGCATTTTGAATGGACCTTTCCAAACAGTCCGGGAGCGATTCAACTTTATGAATACCGGATCCGGTCTGATGAAGGCGTTGTTAAGGATTGGACCAAAACAAAAGATACTTCCCTAATCGTTACCGGGTTGGAACTACAGCATAATTATTCGTATTACTGCGACGTGCGCGCTACGTTTGAAGATGGACGCCTCTCTCCGGTTGGAACTAGCGATGGCATACTGGTAGACTTAACGTTACCGGAGATAACCGAATTTATTTATCCTACCTACTCTGACGGTAATGGGCTTTCTCTGACCTGGGCGGCTAATGATCCTGAATCCGGTGTCAAGTGCTA
>DNNJ01000193.1 GCA_003487955.1 Clostridiales bacterium
TAAACAAACATTCGCTCCAAGCTGTTTTTGGAATCCCGGGTGTTGTATTCTATGATTCCGTTATAAGTGATAATTTGATTCTACTGTCTGCCCGTCTTAAAGGCAAGACAGCAAAATGTACCTGTTGCGGTAAAAGGAGTAAAAGCGTTCACTCATCTTATATGCGTAAATTAACCGATCTTGCTGCAGTTGGCAGAGCTGTTAAAATTATACTAAAAGTCAGAAAGTTTAGATGTCGTAACACTAATTGCACTCAAACAGTTTTCTCTGAGCAACATCTGCCCTTAACGCGGAAATACTCACGACTGACAGATCGTACAAATCGTTATTTGCAAAAACTGTTAATTGAGGTCTCCTCCCGTAAAGGTGAGTATATAAGCGACCTCTTCTCAATAAAGCAGAGCAGTTCTACCTGTCTTAGAATCGTTAAGTCTATCGAAATGCCCGATTATAACGAACTAACTACTATAGGAATTGATGATTGGGCATACAGAAAAGGTAAAACCTATGGTACTATTATTGTAAATGCGATTAATCACCGTCCCATAGAACTACTTAAGAGTAGAGACAAAGAAGAAGTTGCAGATTGGCTCAAAGATCATAACTCCATATTATATATAACAAGGGATCGATCAAGCAGCTATTCTAATGCTATAGAATCAGGGGCCCCTAAAGCTGCACAAATAGCTGACAGGTTTCATTTGGTGAAAAACCTGGGAGATCACATAGCACATGAGATACGATTGGAATATAAAACCATTAAAAATAGTTGGTTGGCGCACAGGAAGAGTCTTTGCCAAAGCAATGAAAATAGCAGTTCTTTAAGTAGTGGAGATCTCGAAGATAAAAGCGATTCTCCATACCACAAACATACCAATTGTGTTAACCATAGAAAACAGGAGTTGTTTAACAGGATTCATGAACTTAAAAAGCTCAATTACTCTCAAAGATCGATTGCCAAGGCTTTAAACATTAACCGTAATACAGTAAGATATTATTTTGAAATGGAAGAGTTGTTGCCACGAGCAACCATCTATTATAATAATTATGGAGATTTTATAGACCTGATTAAGAAAGGTTGCAGTCAGGGGTTAAGTGTAAGAACTATATTTGTGTCTGTAAAAAAACAGGGGTTCAAGGGTAATCAAACATCTTTTTATCAGTGGTTCAACAGACACTTCCCGGAATATCAGTCTAAGAAAAGAATATTAGCACCGCTCAGTTCTTCCCCTGTAGTTTATGAGACAACCCGATTTAACAGTATGTCACACAACAGACTTGCCATTCATTTAACAAACAGTGAATGGGGTGTTTCAAAGGAAACAGGTGAGTGTAGTAAGTCTCACATACTAGCAGAGGAGATTATTAACTCCTCACTGCTACTAAAAAATATGAGAGAAGCATACAACACTTTTAGAGAGGTTTTATACAGCGGAGATGAGCTCAAATTAGACCAATGGCTGGAAAAGTATAAATCGACCAATATAAAGAGAATTAGAAGTTTTATAAATGGCATTAATCATGATCTGGAAGCAATAAAAAATGCCATTAAATACCCTTGGAGTAATGGAGTTGTAGAGGGTCATGTAAACAGATTGAAAAATAAGAAAAGAGAGATGTATGGCAGGGCGGGATTTGAATTGTTAAGACGAAAAGTAGTTCTTTCAAACTCAGGATAAGTTGCACCAAATATGACGAAGAGCCACTTTTGGGGTGAAATAAACATAAACATCAAAGATATTTTACAATATTGACAACTTGTGTCATCCGTCTAATTAATTTTCTCTGCACACGGAGAAAATCTACTCCTCTGTAATATTCTCTGTAATGTGGAGACAATTCCTAAGATGTTTGTCAGACCATCCGGTGCAAATAGTTTGTATACGGTTATCAGATAGCCTGATGATGATTTGTTGTTTTATAAAATGTCCAGTTTATCTACATATAAACTGGACATATTTATGTTGTTTTCCCTCATCATGAAGTCTGTAAATAGCAGAATTCAATATACATACAATCAATTTGTTTAGTAAGAATAGGTTTTCACCTATACCGACTTAACTGTGGAGGTGATTAAAAAAAAGCGGTCATTAAATCTTCAACCACAGACAGCTGTATTTATTGACCTTACGGCTGGCTCTGCTGATTGTCCTGGTTGAGGATCAACTTCATTTCTTTTTCCACGGTCGGATAACCTCTCTTTTGCCTCATTTCATTTTCGGCTTTCAGATTTCTCTGCTCATCTTCATCTCCATTTTGTGCTGCTTTCAAGGTGTTTAGCCAAATAATTGCGCTGAATTTGTCCATTGGATACATCTTTGTTATTATTAAGGTGTTTTTTTATCTGTATTAATGGGTTTGAACTACTTGAGTCACATTTTCTTTTCCTCATCATCGGTAATCTGCTTATCTTGCCGATCGTCTTGGTTAGGTTGATCAGGGTTGATTCCTTTTGCTTTTGCCATTGCTCTGAGAAGCAAATCCATTTTTGTTAAAGTGTTCCGTTTGTCCATTTTTCATATATTATTAATTGTTTCAAACTTCTACTGTCTCAATACCTTTGCCGAAAGAAGCCAACTGTTTCAACCTGACTATACTCACCGGATCTACTCTCACCGC
>DNNJ01000116.1:0-3888 GCA_003487955.1 Clostridiales bacterium
TTTAAAGTAAAAACATGATATCATATAATTATCAAAAAGAAAAGAAGGAGAGATATCATGTTTGAAGAAGCAAGAAAAATGAGAGAATTATTTGAAGAAGTAGGTAGTAGAAAGGTGTTGATAGCTGGTATAGACGTTTCAAAGAACAAATTTACTATAGCAGTTTTAAATGGAAATTATGACATCAAGATAAAAGCAAGAGATGTAAATCTCAATAAAAAGAGCTTAAATAACCTATACAAGAAGATCGACGGAATAATAGAAAAAGAGGACATCCAAAAATTAATTTTTGGATGTGAACCTTCCGGTATATACTATAAACCAATAATAAAAGAGTTAATGTCAAAATACCCGGAAGCTATGTTCAGATTAATTAATCCGTCTTCTACGAAAGCCAATAGAGATCAGAGGATGGAAAGAGAAAAAACCGATTCAATCGATTGTTATGCAATAACGGATTTATTGATAAGAGGGGAAAGCTATGATATTGAGCTTGAAGATAGTAATTTCAGTATAATAAGAGGTTATGTAAAAGAGTTAGATTTTACAACAAAAGAAATGGTTAGAATAAAGAATATAATACATGGTTATACAGATGAGCTTTACCCTGGATTGGAAAGTGAAAGCAATTCTTTCTTAAATAGTGATTATGGCATGAGATTTTTAAAGGTATTACCGGAACCGGAAATATTAAGCGAACTGGAAGTAGAAGATTGGCAAAAATTATTGAATACAGAAGAATACAAATTACCAAATCATACAGCTAAAAACTTAAGAGACAAATGTTCTGACATAGTGGTAAATGTGCATAAGAACTTCAAAGTGCTGAGAAACTATATAAATTATATTATAAAAGTCTATGAACAATTAGAAGAACGAAAGAAAAAAGTTACAGAAGGGTTAGAAGAATTAGTAGATTCTTTGTACTTTGGAGATAATCTAAAAGAAATTGAAGGAATAAAAACTCTAACGATTTCAAGGATAATTGCATATATGGGTAATCCATATAGATTTAAAAGTGGAAAAGAAGTTGCTTCATTTGCAGGACTAATTCCAAAATCAGATCAAAGCGGTAAGCAAGACAAAAATAAAACTCTCAGTAAGAAAGGACACGATAAACTTAGAGCTACATTGATTCATACAGCACAACAAGTAATCACTACTACAGCATATTTTACAGCTTATTATAACAGATTAGTAATAATAAAAAGAAAGGATCCGATGGTCGCAATTGTTGCAACAGCAAATAAACTTATACGAGTAATAATGAAAATGATTCATTCAGGAGAGAAATTTAATCCTCCTACGGCAGAAGACAAAGAATTAGCCAAAAGCAGAATAAATAGGCTGACACGAAAAAAATTAGACAATTTAAAAATAAAAGGATTGGATTCATTGACCCAAGATATAATAGAATTATACCCAGTAAGAGTTTAAACCCAACCTTTTACAAAATAATTATATCACAAAACACCAAATTAATAAATACTAAAAAATAAAAATTAATTAACAAGCAATTAACAATAGCAACAGTAGTAGTAGTATTTGTGAAGCTTGTGTGTAAACTCCAAGGAGTTTTCCACAAATTCACAAATAAAATAAAAAAGATTGAAAATAAGGGAAATTCATTGTCATTCTTGTACTTAAAAGTACGTCGTTCAGATTGAATCAATCCCTTCTTATCAACATAAACTTAAATGGTATGATGGGTCCCTGCGTAGCAAACCAATAACATAGGATAAGTGGTTGAATAAGAACAGGTATTGCATTCCTTATTAAAAGTCTTTATATATTTCCAAAATATGGCATATTGTTCATGCTATATAGGTGGTTATTTTTCGCAAAAAATAAATAATAATATATATTGACTTTCTATGGTATCTGAACGGACTGCGTAATCTCATCTTTTAATTTATCCTTTTAACCGCCCGCCAAAAGGTGTATAATTTCAACATTATCGCCATCATTAACAATAGTTGCTGCATAATCTTCCCGTTCAATATGGTTTCCGTTGACTTTTACTATAATTTTTGTAAAGGTGAAATTTTTAATTTCCATAATTTTTTCTATTGTTAAACCTTCTTCCCAAGGGAAATCTCTGTTATTTAGTTTAATTATTAAAATCACCTCCGCATATGAATTCTATTGTAGGTCTTTGATTACTTCTATTAATTCAGGAAGCTCCATATCTAAATATTTTAAATGCTCTAATGTGGGTACACCGTTTGAATTCCAGCCTCTTCTTTTATAGACCGCATCTATAAGCTTTTCATATTGGTCTTCTCTATATTCTCTTAATACTGCCATTTTTTCTTCAGCAGTCATGCCTTCCGGAGCGTAACCTATCTTTTCTTTAAGCTGTTTGTCGTATCTTTCCTGTCTTGATTCATATTCTTCCTTGGTTACTGGAGCCATGGAACGGTAGGGAATTCTATCGTCCTTTCTTAAACCCTTGCCCATTCTTATGTTGAAAATTTTCTGGAAATTGTATACTCTTTCAGATTCTATTATCATTTCATCAGAGGTTAATCTCTTTCCTGTAACGCCGTATACCACATCAAGATAGTTTTGAACGTGCTCCGGCACTTTTGCAGGCTCATCGCTGTATTTATTGTCTGCAGGAACTATGTCGTTCCAAGGCAGCTTGCAAAAACCATACAGACCAAACCATGTTCTGAACATGGGGTAGTAATGGAGAGCTTCTGCTTTGTCTTCAAAGGTTGGTATTTGATTGTTTACCATGTCCATAAAAATCAACCATGCCTCATCATGCTGAGGTCCTTTGTTGGTTAAACCATATCCTCCCTGCTGAGCAAGAGATTCTTTTGAGCCGTATTCCGAATATTCAAGTCCCTTTTGTTCCATTCCTATATCAAATAAAAATTCTTCATCGGCTTCATATTTTTTAGCGAACAATTTTTTCATTCTGTGAACTCCCTGACCGACTACTGTTCCAAAGCCTTCTCCCTTTGACATTTGGTGTAGAAGCTCAACCGATGAATAGAAGTTTCCGAAATTCAGTTCAAGACCGCCTGTAATTTCCTTGTTAATTATACCTCTTTCATAGCACTCCATTGCAAAAGCAGTTGCAGTACCAAATGAAATAGTATCAATGCCATAGGTATCACAGTAAAAGTTTAATTCCAAAATCCCTTCAGGGTCAAAAATTGCACAATTTGCTCCTAATCCTGCAGCATTTTCGTATTCGGGACCATCGACGGTAACTCTATGTCCTTTGTATGGTCCTGTTTTTATAAGAAAGTTATCTGCAGCTTTGGCACATGCCATGGAACATCCGTACCAGCACCCGTCCTGAACTCCTTGTGTGAGATATTTTTCTATAAATACTGTTGACTTTATTTTTTCTGTGTCCGGATGGCTGCCGTATTGAAAATTCATAACGGGAAGCAAATCATAGGCATCCATTACTTCAATAATATTTGCAGTTCCTATTTTGCGCATATTATTTTGCAAATGGTCCTGGTCATGAATTTCCTTATGATATTTTATTCCGGTTTTATTTATAATAGACTGTTCAAATGTATTGTTTAAATTACCTTTTACGTTGCTGAATTTTACAATCAGCGCTTTGAGTTTTTTATTTCGAAATACTGTTCCTATTCCGCCCCTGCCTGCTTGCTTAAGTCTTGTTGTTTTTCTCCGGGGGTCATAAAAGGTGAAATTCAAGATTCCAAAGCGGGAATGTTCAGCGGCTGTTCCTGCAGTTACAACGGCTACATTTCTTTTGTCTTCTTCATTATCCGCATACATTTCAGTAAGCTGCTCACCTAAGATATGAGCGTCATAAGCTTCCAAAGGTGCTTCTTCAATTGTCACAATTCCATTATTTCCATCAATGTATACAATTATATCTTTATCTGATTTACC
>DNNJ01000116.1:4139-6545 GCA_003487955.1 Clostridiales bacterium
CCTCCTACGTTTGAATCTATTGGAATATCCGTCAAGGGTGAAATACTGCATACCAATGATTTTCCTGTACCTGCATATTGAGTTATGCCGCAGGCAGGACCTCCCGCAATAATTATTTCATTTTCCGGGTCATCCCACTTTGTTGAAGGAGTTGTTGCATTCCACAGATACCACAATCCAAATCCTTTACCGCCGACAAATTTTTCTTTCATCATTTCGGTTACAGGCTTTGAGCTAATTGTATTATCAGAGATATTTACATACAATGTTCTGTTTGTGTATCCTTTGTCTATTTCTCCAAGTTCATATTTATATTCAGCTAACAATTTATCCATTCTTGCCTCCTATATGTTGAAAACCTTTTCTAAAGACATTTCTCTTGCTTCATCATCGCTTTTTTCTGCTATATAAATTGCCTCTGCAGGGCATACTTTAGCACATAAATCGCAGGCGATACATTTAAATGGCTCAATATAATCATCATGCTGTCTCATAGATAGCTGAGGACAAAATCCCACACACATGAAACATCCAACGCAAATCTTTTTGTCAATTCTTACTACCCCCGACTTGTCCCTTTTTATTGCCATAACAGGGCAAATGTCAATACATTCTCCGCATTGATTGCAAACATTAATTTCAGGGGTGTCCTCTTTATTGATTTGTATGCATGATTTATCCGGATTGTCTTCTTTAAAGTATGTTTTAGAGCATATACTTTCACATGCTCCGCATTGAATACATTTTCTGTCGTCTTTAGCCAAGTATTTCATATTAACCTCCTGCTTTTTTAGTCATCCTGAAAGGGAAGCAACTAAGTCTTTCCCCCTAGGTATCTTCACCAATGGTTCAGAATGGGCTGCACCCTTTTAAATTATTGTTAATTATATTATAGTTATATTTATGATTAATTTCAATTTCTTATGGTAGTATTAATGTACTTATTTTTTTCCATTAGTAAAATAATGGTTTCTGAAAAATGGGGTTCGCAGGGATCTCTCAGAATTATGGTATTGCGCAGTCTCATTTACCAATGTATTTTAAAATATTTTTTAGTTTGTCTCCTTCGAACATATACTTCTTGCTGCAGAAGTGGCAAACAGTTTCAATTTTTCCGTCTTCCTCAATTATTTCTTTCAAGTCCTTCCTGCCTATTGAAATTAATGCCTGCTCCATTCTTTCCTCTGAGCAGTCACAATTAAAAGCTACGGGAATTCTATCCAGAACCTCAATTTCAAAATCGGAAAATATTTCTTTTGCAATTTCTTCTACATCCTTTTCACTATCGAAATATTCTGATACTGATTTTATATTATTTAGGGTGTTTTCTAATTTAATAAGGTCTTCTTCTTCAATAAAAGGCAGTGTTTGAACCATGAAGCCTCCTGCAGCTTTAATGCTGTAATCTATATCCACTAAAACTCCCAATGCTACGGCAGTATTTTGCTGTTCCGACAAATAATAATAAAGTGCTATATCTTCTCCGATTTCTCCTGTTGCCAAGTCGGTGCTTCCCACATAGGGCTCCTTCATTCCGATATCCATCATAACGGTGAGCTTTCCTTCCGTTCCAACTGCTCCGCCTACGTTTAATTTACCGTTTTCTTTAAGTTCCAAATTAACGTTTGGATTGTCCGCATACCCCTTCACATGACCTGAATTATCTGAAACAACCAAAATTGTACCTATGGGACCTCCCCCGTTTATGTTAATGGTTAATCTGTCTTTTTCGTTTTTCATCATAAAGCCCATCATGAGACCGGCTGTAAGAGTTCTGCCGAGAGCAGCTGACGCTGTCGGCGTTGTGTTGTGGTGCTTTCTTGCTTCTTCCACTGTACTTGTTGACCTTACCATAAAAAGTCTGAAGGTTTGCTTTTTATCCATTGCTCTAATCATGTAATCCATTTTTCTGTCCTTTCATTGTTAAAGTTTGTAAGCGGAAAAAACCGCCCGCAAGGAGCTGTCTGAATACTCTTTTTCATTGTAGTCATCAAATATTTCTATATTTTCAAATCCTGCATCCTCGAGCAGATATATTATTTCTTCAATCGTATGTATATACTGAGTTTGTTCTTCTGTAATCCTTGTGTATTTATTTATGTCCTTAATAAAAAAGTTTATTTCAATATTTACTATTTCATCATTAAAAAGTTCATTTTCCCAAACATAAAAAATATCTCCGTCATCATAAACATAAGTATCACAAAACATTTTATCATATTTGTATTTTGTGCTCATGTCAAAAATGAATTTGGAGCCATCATTTAAATGATGGTAAACCCTCTCAAAAAATGAGCTGACTTCTTCCTTTGTAAGGTAATTTATGCCGTCACAGCAGCAAATTGCTGCTTCGAATTTTTCATCTATTTGAAAATCAACCATATTTTGATTCAATAAGCGTACCAT
>DNNJ01000116.1:6872-8271 GCA_003487955.1 Clostridiales bacterium
TTGTAATTATTATTAGCTAATAGCTTGGTTACGCCTCCTGTGCCGCATGCAGCTTCCAATATCTTTCTTTTTCCCCCTAATTTCTTCATAATAAAGGATGTCCACTTTTCGTAATCTATATCCATAAGCAAATCATAAATTTGAGAAAATTCTTTATAGCTGTTTTTCATTTACTTTTTCCTTTTCTTTTTCTTGGCTGTCATCAGTCCCCCTATTCTTCCGGTTTCCTTGGCAGTCAGGCCTCCCCAGCCAAGCTTTTCGACTTTATCCGTAAGTCCAAGCTCTTCTGCTATTTCCATTTTCATTATATCATTTAGTGTCGGTTCTTTTTTCTTCTTGTTACTCTTTTTCTTATCTTTCTTTTCAGCCATAATACCCTCCTGAAAAATATTATGGCTGTAAACAGGAAAATTATTCTTATGTGTTGTCTTATTTATCTCTTTTAGTAAGTAAAATTGCCTTAATTTCTTTTAATAGCAAAAATATTTTATTTAGAGTAAATTGTATGCTTATTAAAATTATAAAAAACATTACAACGGCTATTACGGTAAAATCTAACTCTATCATATTTTCTCCTTGAAATGAGACCATCTTTATTCACATAATATCATAAGAAAATAACCATTTCAAGAAAAAACCCCCTTAAAAAGGGGGAAATTCGTTTGTGTGAAATTCGTTTGGCTGTGTATTATTCTTTAACAACAATAACCGCTGCACATGGGGATTCAGCAATAACCCTTTGAGTTACTGAGCCGACAAAAAATCTGGTGAATTTGGAAAATCCCCTTCGACCCATTATAATATAGTCATATTCACAATCTTTTGCTATTCTTATTATTTCTTCAGCCGGCTCTCCGGAGACAACCTTTTTATCAAAGTTAATTCCTTCAATATCTAACTCACCTATAACACTATCCAACATTTCAGCCTGAATTTTTTTGTTATTATTTATCACGTTGTCATAGTTATAGTGTACTTTGAATCTATAATCACCAACATTAAACATATCAGGCGTGTTTGCCACCGTTACAAAAGTAATATCACTGCCATATTTTCTTGCGATTTCAACAGCCCTTTCGGATGCTTTCTTAGAAGCCGGTGAGCCGTCAACCGGTACTAATATTTTTTTTATATCATTCATATGTATACCTCCCTTTATTTATTATTTGATATATATATACCTGTTTAAATTCCAATTAAACATTTTTTTGTATAAAAACCCCTAGGTAAGTACAAAAAAGACAGTTCCCAATAAGAAACTGCCTAAAATGTTGAGGTTCCAATGCGGATAACAGGACTTGAACCTGCATGAAATTGCTTTCACACGGACCTGAACCGTGCGCGTCTGCCAATTCCGCCACATCCGCATATCACTGAATTATGGTATCACAAAATTCAT
>DNNJ01000116.1:8581-10935 GCA_003487955.1 Clostridiales bacterium
ATATTCGCAATCTAAGCACAACAAAAGAGGGACCTTAACCCCCTTCCCTCTATTCTTCTTCTTCCATAAATTCTAATAAATTAGACAATTCAGCAATGCATTTATCCTCGTCGGAACCTTTTGTGATTATTACTAATTCATCACCCTTCATGGCGCCCAAAGCCATTATACTGATAATGCTCTTTCCGTTTGCTTCCTGAATGCCTTTTTTGATTATAATTTCACTGTCAAAGTTTCTGGCTTTTTTAACAAATATAGCTGCCGGTCTGGCATGCAGTCCAATCTTATTTTTTAACACTACTTTTTGTGATCTCACTTTTTACACCTCTCTTTTCATGCTCGATTAAATCCTCAGCAATTTCTTCTATTTTTCTTAATCTATGATTTACTCCTGATTTACCAAGGGGAGGGTCTAACATTTGACCCAGTTCCTTTAAACTTGCATTGCTGTGTTTAAGCCTTAAATATGCCAGTTCCCTTAAATTATCCGGAAGTTTGTTTATAACCTTATATTTCTTTAATATTTTGATATTGTTTATCTGCCGCATTGATGTATCTACAATTTTATCGAGGTTTGCAGTTTCACAATTAATCACTCTGTTTATTTGGTTTCTTGTTTCCTTAACTGCTCTTATGTTTTCAAAATCCAAAACAGCGTTATTTGCTCCCATGAGAGCTAACAAATCTGAAATTTGCTCGCTTTCCTTAATATATGTTACATAGTTGTTCTTTCTGTAAATATTCTTGCCGTTTATTCCATATGCTTTCAAAAGCACTTGAAGAGTTTTACTTTGTACTTCCTTATTGCTTACAAATTCAGCATGATATGACTTTTCAGGATTGCTTACCGAACCGCTGCCCATAAATGAACCTTTTATATAGGCTCTTCTACTTAAGTCACTGCCAAGTAATTCTTCAGGTACTTCATAGTTAAAATTCATTATATTAAAATCATTGTTTTTAAAAATTTGACTGTCTATAAGAAATTGCTTTGTCAATTTTTCATCTATTTTAATTATGTAATTATTCTGTTTTTTCAATCGATTGCTTTTAGAAACACTGACAGCTGCATTTATATCATGGGCTATTTTTAATACTTTGAATATCCGTCTTGCAACTGCTGCATTTTCAGTTGAAAATTCAAATTCCACCTTATTGAGACCCTTTATAGTGATGTATCCCACAGTTCTTACAAATGCTGCTGCTTCAGACTTAGCACCTAATACATCGCTTATTTCTGTTCTGGACAGTTCATCTTTAATTCTTGAAGAAAATGTCATGGCATCACCTACTTATATGAGTGGAATCTGATATCATCTACAGCTTTCTTAATGATTTTCCTTTCATCGTCATATCGAGCAATTGTCAATGATCTTTCAAAGGGCAGAAACTTTGCATCTACAAATCCTTCATTTTTCTGGGCTGTGCAGTTCATATTTTTTGCCATCATCAAATACCAATGAACTTCTTTTCTTATGTGGATTTTGTCAAAGTAGCAGGTGCGGCTGAATTCGTAACTTATTTTACCTAAGTATTTGATAGGTGTTGCTTTTGCTTTTGTTTCTTCATATACTTCACGCAAGGCAGTCTCTTTTAAAGACTCGTTTTCTTCAACTCTTCCTTTTGGAAGAACCCAATCTCCGTTAAACTTTTTTAACATCAATATGCTGTTCTTAAAGAAAACTATTCCTCCTGCGCTTATTTCATCTATCATACTTGCCTCACCTTTTAATATTGTAGTCTTTATAATATCACAATATTAAAAAAAATCAAACATATATTTACATATTTTAAGTTTACAATAAAAATATATATATTTCAACCTTTTCATTCCGGTCGCTTTCCGAAGTACTGATAATAATCAACTCTCATATCACCGTTGAAGAGTTTTCTTTTCCTGTCTGCTTTTCTTCCGAATTCCTTTTCAAAGTTAACTGAAGAAGTGATAACATATACTGACCAAGTTTTGTCTCTGCCGAAAACAGACCCTAAGCTTTTATGAATTTTAGTCAGCAGCTCTTCATTACCAATTCTTTCAGCGTATGGCGGATTGGTTATTAAAACTCCAAAGGAGCACATGGGCTTTTTTATATGAGTAACATCTTTTACAAAAAATTCTATACAATCGTCCACTCCTGCTTCAATTGCATTTTCCTGTGCAATTCTTATTGCCTTTTCACTTACATCAGAAGCATATATTTTAATTTCCGAATCAAAATCTATATTTTTTCTTGCTTCGATTTTTTCATTTTTCCAATACTCCTCTTTTACCAAAGGCCATTCCATGGAAGCAAAGTTTCGATTCAGACCGGGAGCAATATTCCTTCCAATTAATGCAGCTTCAATTGCAATTG
>DNNJ01000116.1:11285-11868 GCA_003487955.1 Clostridiales bacterium
CTGTCTTTATTCCAGAAACTCAGTTTTACCAAAGCTGCAGCCATAGTTTCCTTTAATGGAGCTTCCATTGACTTTTCTCTGTACCCTCTTTTAAATAAACCTTCTCTTGAACCTGTTGTGTCTATTGAAATTGTTGCAACATCTTTATGTATTGACACTAATATGGTATATTCAGCCCCTGTCTCCGGCATCCAGTCTGCATCATAATATTCACAGAGTTTTTTGGAAACTGCCTTTTTAACCATCCTCTGACAGTCCGGGGTGCTGTATAATTTTGACTTGACGGATCTTCCTTTCACTGTGAACTTACCGTCTTTTGTAATCCAGTTCTCCCAAGGCAACTCAAAGGTTCTGTCAAATAATTCTTCAAAGCTTAATGCTTCAAATTGTCCCATTATCAGCATTACCCTGTCGGCACATCTCAAGTTAATATTTGTTTTGCATATATCTTGTATTTCTGCATCAAAATACATCCAGCCATTATCTGTAACTATATTTTCATAGCCTAAGTCATTTAATTCCCTTTTAACCACTGCCTCAAGGCCAAAGGCTGATATTGCAGCTAATTTTATTTTATCCATAC
>DNNJ01000420.1 GCA_003487955.1 Clostridiales bacterium
AGGGTATGAAGTTATTGGGAATGGAAGCACCGGAAAAAATGTAAAATTGTTATTGTTAAGAATAACACCCTTATTTTTCAGAAAAAAGACTCTGAAAAATAGGGTTAGGGCATCTTCAAAAGTATGATACATAAAGTGTTACGGTATCATCTTGATAATTATCTCTGATAACATATGGTTTTTCTTGATTGTTGAATCTCTTATTACTGCCTTTTACTTTTACTATATTAATAATAACATTTGAGTTTTCTAATTCATGAAGTGCTTCTTTTAACGGATAACCAATTAAACTATCCAATTTATACCTCTAAAATTTCTATTTCCTTATCTTTATATATATCATCTATAATGCTTATGTATCTGTCAGTCAGCTTCTGCATTTCTTCTTCTGCTCTTTTAAGATCATCCTTTGATATTTCGCTTTGTTTTTCAAGTTTTTTAATTTCATCATTTGTGTCTCTTCTGATATTACGTACTGCAATTTTGGAATTCTCGATTTCTCTTTTAACCACTTTTAAAAGGTCTTTTCTTCTTTCTTCCGTTAGAACAGGAATTATCAGTCTTATAATTTTTCCGTCATTTGCCGGGTTAATTCCTAAGTCTGAAGTTAATAAAGCTCTTTCAATATCTTTTAAAGCATTTGCATCCCAAGGCTGAATAAGAAGCATCCTTGGCTCAGGTACGGAAATATTGGCTATTTGATTTAATGGTGTCATTGTACCGTAATAACTTACTTGAATTTTATCAACCAATTTAGGATTAGCTTTGCCTGCTCTTATTGTAGCAAGCTCTTCTTTAAGAAAACTTATTGACTTTTTCATTGAATCTTCTGATTTAATAACCAGCTCTTTATACATTTTATGCCTCCTTAATTATTGTTCCAATATTCTCTCCCAAAATTATCTTTTCAATATTTTCAGGATTCTCTATTCCAAAAACCAAGATAGGAATTCTATTATCCATACATAATGAAGTTGCGGTTGAGTCCATAATTTTAAGACCCTTGTTCAAAATATCTATATAATTAAGCTCTTCATATTTTTCCGAATCCGGATTCTTTTTTGGGTCATCGCTGTAAACACCGTCAACACCGTTTTTAGCTAAAAGGATAATTTCTGCATTGATTTCAGCGGCCCTTAAAGCAGCTGTTGTATCAGTTGAAAAGTATGGATTCCCCGAGCCCCCCGAAAATATTACAACTCTTCCCTTTTCCAAATGTCTTACTGCCCTTCTTCGTATGTAAGGCTCTGCAATTTGTCGCATTTCAATAGCTGTCTGAAGCCTAGTTTCCACATTTGTCTTTTCTAAGGCATCTTGAAGAGCAAGTCCGTTTATTATAGTTCCGAGCATTCCCATATAATCTGACGTTGTTCTGTCCATATCTTTGGCACCGGCTCCCCGCCAAAAGTTACCGCCTCCCACAACAATTGCAACTTCTACGCCCATTTCATTTATTCTTTTTATAACACCTGAAATTCTGTTAACTATTTCTGAATTTATGCCATGGCCTGTGCTGCCTGACAAGGCTTCCCCGCTGATTTTTAAAACTATTCGTTTATATTTGCACATATATATTATCCTCCTGATTATTTTTATTTTAATGGAGAACCATTGGTTCTCCATTATAGTACAGGATTATAAACCCATTTGTTTTGCTACTTCTTCAGAAAAACATTCAGACTTTTTCTCTAATCCTTCGCCAACTTCAAATCTTAAAACACCGGCTACTTTAATTTCTGAGCCTAATTTTTTTGCTGTATCGCTTATTACTTTCTTTACTGTTAAATCAGTATCCTTAACAAATACCTGCTCTAACAGACAAATTTCTTTGAGTTGTTTATTAAGTCTTCCTTCAACCATTTTTTCAACTATGTTTTTAGGTTTACCTTCGTTTAAAGCTTGGGCTATAAGTATTTCTTTTTCATGTGCTATAAATTCATCATCAACATCTTCGATTGAAACATATTTTGGACTCATGGCAGCAACCTGCATTGCCAAATCCTTGCCTAATACTTTAAGGGCTTCTTTGTCACCCTCAGATTCCAAAGCAACAACTACGGAAATTTTTCCGCCGCCATGTATATAATCAACAACTGCGCCATTTTCAACTTTTACTTCGCCAAATCTTCTTACTGACATATTTTCGCCGATTTTTGCAATTTTTTCCGTTAAGGTTTCTTGCACTGATTTACCGCCTGATAATACAACAGCTTTTAAAGCTTCTAAATCCTTAGGAGCATTGTCTATAACCGCTTTTGCTGCTTCCATAACAAAATTTTTAAATTCTTCATTTTTAGCAACAAAGTCAGTTTCAGAGTTTACTTCGATAACAACACCTTTTTTACCGTCAGCTGAAACTATTGCTGTTGTAAGACCTTCTGCTGCAATTCTTCCTGATTTTTTTGCTGCTTGCGAAAGCCCTTTTTCTCTTAAATAATCAATAGCCTTTTCAATATCTCCATTTGTTTCCGTTAGAGCTTTTTTGCAGTCCATCATGCCTGCGTTTGTTTTATCTCTAAGTTCCTTTACCATTGAAGCCGTAATATCCATTTAATAACCTCCATAATT
>DNNJ01000354.1:0-217 GCA_003487955.1 Clostridiales bacterium
AAAATTCAACCGTTTAAAATTGAGAAAGACAGAGATAACAACATTATCACGTTATCAAAATAAAACTATTAACCCAATTAAAACAGTATTGCCTATGAGAGATTACCTTATAAAATGAGAGCGACAGCTGCACCAACAGCCGTCGCCCAAATAAAGCAAACACACGACAATTCATTTAGTATTTACTTTAATTTCACAAATGTATGAAAATAAACAC
>DNNJ01000354.1:430-678 GCA_003487955.1 Clostridiales bacterium
CACAAATGTATGAAAATAAACACTTCATCTGGTCACTTTTTACGAAAAAAAAGTGATTGTAAAGATTTAATTAAAATCATGAAAATCTGCCTACTATTTCTATTTGCCTTCACATTCCAATTGATGGCACTCAATACCAAAGCACAGGATGCGGTAATTGAGCTAAAGAGAAGTTCCGTCACTATTGGTCAGCTAATCAACGAAATCGAAAAACAAACCGATTACCTGGTCGTTTACAGTAACCGTGA
>DNNJ01000354.1:870-2026 GCA_003487955.1 Clostridiales bacterium
CTGGTCGTTTACAGTAACCGTGAAGTAGATACCAACCGGAAAGTAAATTTCCAACAAAATTCGGATAAAGTATCGTCCTATCTCAACATAGCTTTCTCAAATACGAACATAGGTTACGACTTCGAAAACAATTACATTGTCCTTTCAAAAAAGACCTCTCAAAACACAACTGCAATCAACGAACTGCTTCAAACTGCTCAGCAAAAGGGAAAAACAATAACCGGAAAGGTTAGTGATGAGAACGGGGAGCCTGTGATCGGAGCCAATATTGTGGAAAAAGGAACAATGAATGGTACGATAACAGACAATGATGGAT
This sequence comes from Clostridiales bacterium, assembly GCA_003487955.1. Lineage (GTDB taxonomy): Bacteria > Bacillota > Clostridia > Tissierellales > Sedimentibacteraceae > Sedimentibacter. Next base: position 1,187 of record DNNJ01000354.1, read on the forward strand.
ACTTTTCACTTGAAATTGATCATAATCATGAAATCATCCATATATCATACATCGGTTACCTGCCACAGGAGATATTTGTGTCAGGTAAAACAAAAGTTGATATTATCTTAAAAGAAGATACGAAAGCATTGGAAGAGGTCGTAGTAATTGGTTACGGAACTCAGAAAAAAATCAATCTAACCGGGTCTGTAGCATCCGTAAATTTTGACGAATCGATGAATTCCCGTCCGTTGACAAATGTATCTTCGGCTCTATCCGGACTGGTTCCGGGGTTGAATGTCCGTCAAAATTCAGGTACCCCGGGTGCTGACAATGCAAGTCTGACTTTAAGAGGAACCAGTTTAAACGGCGGGGAGCCTTATATCTTAATCGACGGAATGCCGGGAGATTTAAATCAAATCAGTCCAAATGATGTTGAAAATATTTCAGTTCTTAAAGACGCAGCCTCCGCATCAATCTATGGAAACAAAGCGGCAAATGGTGTAATTCTTATCACTACCAAAAGTGGTGCTGCAAACAGTGGAAAAATCTCATTCGATTATAACGGAAGCGTGGGTTTTTCAAAACCAACGAATTTATTTGACATTATCAGTAATACAGCTGATCACATGACTATTATTAATAATATTCTGACAAACTCCGGCCAGGGCATTCGTTATACCGCAGATCAGATACAAGAGTGGAGAGAGGGATCTAAAACAGACCCCATTAAATATCCAAATACTAACTGGTGGAATGCCCTGATCAAAGATAACACAATTCAAACTCATCAATTCTCTGTAAGAGGAGGGAAAGATAAAGTTTCTTTTTATACATCCGCAAATTATCAATATAATGATG
>DNNJ01000354.1:2244-2475 GCA_003487955.1 Clostridiales bacterium
AATTCCAAACTCTTCGTATAAAAGTTTGAATTTTAGAAATAATATTGATTACCGGGTAAATCAATGGCTTAAGATCGGGAATATAATGACTTCGTTTTACGGAGAGAATGATCCGGCTCGCTTGAATGAAGCTTTTACTTGGTTTATGGCAACAACCCCCGGTATGGTTCAGAAAGCTCCGGACGGGAGATATGGATCAGCGCAAACTGTAGGCGAGTCGGGCGCAAACAA
>DNNJ01000354.1:2671-4185 GCA_003487955.1 Clostridiales bacterium
GTAGGCGAGTCGGGCGCAAACAATTTACTTCAACTGATAGAAAGTTCGCACGGCAGTAAAGAAAAAAGAAGATTTACAACGAAATTTTTTGCTGAAATAACACCTTTTGAAGGATTAAAAATAGATGCAAACTATTTTCAGGACTTTTATTCCTATTATGAGTCTTATGTGTGGGATGATCAGCCAAGATGGAATTTCCAGACTGAAACCGAGACTTGGACAGGAATGGACCCTTCAATAGGCCTTAGAAGACAAAATACTGAAAGTAAATCGGAGAGTTATAATTTCAATGTATTTGCTACGTACTCAAAAAAAATGAGGGAGCATGCTTACTCCGGAATGGTCGGATATGAACAAGGTTTGGGAATCGGCAAAGGGTTTTATAATCTTCGTCAAGGTGTTTACAGCGTTGATGTACCAAATGCAACAGCGGCAGAAGATATTTTATCAGGCGCTCATAATGAAGAAGATGCATATCAATCGATATTTTCCCGAGTAAATTATAGCTATAAAGATAAATATCTTTTAGAAGTAAATTGGAGATTTGACGGTTCGTCTCGATTTTCGAAAGGACATCGATGGGGAAACTTTCCATCCGTATCTTTTGCATGGAGAGCGTCAGAGGAACCTTTCTGGAATAGTGTAAAAGATAAAATCGAAAACTTAAAAATCCGGCTATCATACGGTGCTCTGGGTAATAATAATGTAGGACTCTATGCTACAAGGGAAGTTTATAACAGTGCGAATACACCTTTTGGAGATAAAATCCAGGGAGGCTTGTTACCCGGTGGATTTGTCAACGACTTATTAACTTGGGAAAAGACTCAAGTATTTGATCTGGGCTTTGACATTAGCTTTTTGAATGATTTCAATTTTACTTTAGATTTTTATGACAAAAAGACATTGAATATTCTTACTTCACAACCCATTTCATTCAATAACGGCACCTCTTCAGGACCAGTCATTAATGGTCCAAAGATACAGAACAGAGGGATTGAACTTGAACTGGCGTATATGAAGAATATCAGTCCGGATTTGGGTATTCAGATAAAACTGAATGCCGCCTATAACCAAAACAAAGTATTGAAATATGAAGGGAAAGATAAGTTGATTTCAGGTGGAGGAACGCCATACGGATATATTGTCGAAGGACAACCGATCGGGAAATTTTATATTATGAAGGTCGAAAATATCGTACAAGACAAAGCGACAATTGATGCCATGATTGCCGACGGATATCGATTTGGGCTTGGAGGAATTCCCAACCCTGGAGATTTTCTGTTTGCCGATACTTATGGAGATAAAAGAATCAACGAAAATGACCGTGTGTTGATTGGCAGACCCCAACCTGAACTCACTTTCGGAACCACCTTCAATATAAACTTTAAGAACTTCGATGTCAATGCTGTGTTGTCGGGGATCCTTGGATGGGACAGATACATCAACAACCAGTTTACAAGCTTGAGTGCTCATACAGTAGGCTATTTATATCCATCAGAATTTCTGAATATGTA
>DNNJ01000354.1:4371-9358 GCA_003487955.1 Clostridiales bacterium
TGAATATGTACACAGATGAAAATCCGAACGCCATGTATCCCAGAGTTTATACGAACAATTCCAAAAATCAAGTAAGCGTTGGGTCCACATGGCATTTATATAGCGCTGATTATTTAAGAATCAAAACATTACAATTAGGATATACGCTACCTAAAAAGATCATAAAGAAAATGTCTATTGATCGTTTACGATTATATGTCAATCTCGAAAATTTCTTCACCAGAACTTCTTATCCAGGATTGGATCCTGAAATTGGCGGTGATATCAATTACCCATTATTAAAAACAACTTCAGCGGGTCTAAATATTAGTTTTTAATTAAACATGAAAGGAATAAAAATGAAAAAAATATCTAATTATATTATTTGCGGTTTATTTTTCGTTACTCTGAATAACTGCGCAGATTTTCTCGACAGAGATCCTTCAAATTCTTTATCCAAAGGTGAAGTATGGAAGTCTGATGAATATGCCGTCAATGCCGTTAACGGAGGACTATACAAGGTGGCTAATCAGGATTATGCCCTTCAGGGGTATGGAGTTCGGTTTAGCAGTTGGGGGCCTGATGGGTTCAACTACTTTTACTCCTCATCCATGGAAACCGGTGTAGCAACACCCAGCGAAAGTTTTTTTCTCAACTTCTATGCGGGATGGTACAATATGATACGTGTTGCCAATGAGATCATATACAACCTGGATGGAAATGAATATATCACTTCGGATTTAAGAGAAAGACTGACCGCAGAGGCAAAATATTTCAGAGGAATGGGACATTTTTTATTATGGCATTTTTTTAAAGATGTTGTGATTAGGGATAAACCGCTTCCTCCAAATGAAACAAATTTACCAAAGAGCTCGGCCGAACAGGTTCTTGCTTTTTGCAGACAAGATTTTAAGGATGCATCAGAGGTTTTACCTGTGGACTATGATGCAAATGAATGGGGACGTATTACCAAAGGTGCTGCTATTACCATGCTTGGAAAAACATACTTATATAATAAAGAATGGGGGTTAGCTGCAACTGAGTTTAAAAAATTATTGTCTTCTCCTTATACCTATGATTTACATCCTAATTATGCAGAGTTGTTTGATTGGAAAACAGAGAAGAATGAAGAAGTTGTGCAATCGCTTCAATATGTCGGAGTCACAGATTATGGTAGCGGATACGATACATGGTATGGCACACGTAGCAATAATTCGTATGGTGGGGCCGAATGTGTGGCTTCATATGCAACAATGGCCAACTATACGCATAAAGACGGAACTGCAATAAATTTTTCAACAAGGCCAAAGAGATTAGATTACTCCGATGAAGAAAGTTATGGTGTGGATTTGATGAATTGGTATAGCAACCTGTTGAATAGTGGAGATCTTGACAAACGTTTGACTGCAAATATTATTATGCCAACAACTTTATTTCAGGGAAAAGATAATGCCTGGTTTGAATTATATTGGCCATATGCAGCATATGCTAATCGTCAGAGTGAGCCATATGCATTGAGACTGGAATTTTCTAATTATGCACTATTACCGTGGCGTAAATTGGTGAATGTAGGGACAGAGAATAGCAAAGGTTCTCCAAATGATTTCCCTTTAATAAGGTTTGCAGATGTTTTATTAATGTATGCAGAAGCAGAAAATGAGGATGTTGGACCAACTTCCGACGTTTATAATGCCATAAATCGAGTACGTGAAAGAGCAGGTTTGGATCCTCTTCCTAGTGGATTAAGTTCTTCTCAAATGCAGCGAGCTATACGTTTAGAGCGTCTTCGTGAATTTCCCGGCGAAGGTCATTTATTTTTAGATGTTCGCAGATGGGGATTAGCACACACTTCTGATCCCGTATTTGGACTAAATAATGACGTGCTGGACTTTAGAGGTGAAAAATTGTTCACAAGAGTTTTTCCTCAAAAATATTATGAATGGCCAATACCACAAGCGGATCTTGAAATAAATAAAGCAATAGTACAAAACCCATTATGGGAAGAGTGAAATTAATATAAAAAAACATCAATATTATGAAAAATTTATTTATAAAAATATTTATAGCATTATTTGCGATTGTATGTTTGTTTAGTTGTTCATCTGATGAATATAACCCATTAGGAAATCCGCCGGAAGAAGGAGGAGGAAACACTAATCCTGATACCGAATATGATGTAAATCTTGCTTTTGAGGCTCAAACAACAGCTTCTTCTTATACAGACGGAGAGTCGGGTAATCCTTATAATCTTGTTGATGGTAAGTTAAGTGAATTAAATCATTCTTTTGGCTTTTTGCAGTCTACAACGAAAGAAGACCAATGGATAAAAATTAAACTGAATAAAAAGCAGGAAGTAAACGAAGTCAAAATCTATCCGAAACTAGGTGGTGAGGGAATAGAGGGTTATCCTTTAGGCTTTATTATTCAGGTTTCTTTGGATGGAGATAGCTGGACAGATGTCTATGAAGCAAAAGATCTTAAAATGCCGAATACAACACGTGGAGAAGTATATCATTTTAATAATGTTGAAGCTGAATATGTACGTTTGTATGTCAATGATTTACTTCATATCGAAAATATGTGGACGCCTGTAGGCGGAATTTATGATGCTCAATTGGCAGAAATAGAAGTTTATTTACGTAAGGAGTCTTCGGGAGGAGGAGATGATGATCCTGTCTCTAATTATAATCTTGCGCTAGATGGAACTGCTACAACAAATAATGTAATAGAAGAAGGAAAAGGTCCAGAACGAGCTATTGATGGAATTGTAGATCAGAGAGCGAACTTCTTCGGAACTTTATCTCAACCAGATCCGTATACAGCCGATCTGACAGTTGAATTGGCAAAAGCACAGGAAATAAACGAAGTTATCATGTATCCGAAAGTAGGAGGTAGTGAAGAAGAGCCTACAACGGAAGGTTTTCCTATCGATTTCAAAATTGAAGTTTCAATGGACAAAACAACATGGACAACAGTTGTGGATAAAATTGATTTTCCTGCACCTATCCCAATTCAAGGTCAAGGTATTAGTTTCAAATTTGATAAAGTAGAAGCTAAATATGTGAGATTAAATGCCTCTAGATTAGAGCATATTGTTAATATGTGGGTTCCAGACGGAGTATATATATTACAATTTGCAGAATTTGAAATATATCTGGATAAGCAGTAGATGTTCTTTTTATTATCTTCTCTCTCATTATTAATGAGAGAGAAGATAATGTTATTTTGAGACTGATATCGAAGGGTATAGTTATTATATCAGAAAATGAAAAAATTACTTATCAATGAAAAAAATTCCATTAAAATATTTACTTGTAATATTCTTTACTTCATTTTGTCTTTTAGGATGTGGTGGCAGTAATAATGATCCGGTAATAGACCCGGTTATTCCTAATCAAGATATAAAATATGATCAGAATCTAGCTAAATCTGCAATAGTTTCAGTTTCTTCTTCTAATCCCGGAGAGGGGCCTGAAAAATTGGTAGATGGAAAATCGATAGGATCTTCAGAATTTTACAGTAGTATAAACACTAGTCCAACAAGGGACAAAAACCATGTTGAGTGGGTTTCTATAAAATTGAATCAGTCACAGACGATTAACGAAGTTGATATATATCCAGTCTCTACGGAGATACATGAAGGATTCCCTATCGATTTTAAAATACAAGTATCGGATGACGGCTCAATATGGAAAGATATTGTAGATATAAAAGATCATCCATTACCTACAAGCGCAAATCCGGTCGTGATTTACTTTGAACCGGTTCAAGCCGCCTATGTAAGGTTATACGCGGAAAAATTGCGCCCGATCAACAATTCATGGACAAATTATAAAGATGTCTTCTTATTGAGGCTTGCAGAAATTGAGGTCTATATGAGAAGCCCCCAAATTAAATCAGCGATCTTGAAGTCGAAAATCGGGATCTCAGGAGAGGAAAATAAGTTAGATGTAAGTATACAAACTGTCCAATTTCCAGATGGAACAAAAATAAAAGCCGAATTAATCAAAGCCAACGGAAGCGCTTTGCCGGAAACCATCACAAGCGAAGGGAGCGTAACAAACAATATTTCAAAAATGTCGATGAATATTCCTGCTACTGCGAGCGTTGGGGACTATAAGGTAAAAGTTTATGTAATCATCAATGAAAAAGAGATATCTGCCCTGTCTGATATTTACACGATTTCAGACAAAAGCAACCGCATATTCTATGTGAGCAGTTTCGCTGGAAATGACACAAACGATGGCCTGAGTGAGGCAACGGCTATCAAAACGTTGACAAGGGCATCAGAGTTAGAACTGCGACCCGGCGACCAGCTCCTGTTAAAAAGAGGAGATTTGTGGGAAAATCAGAAATTATTGCTTCAACATAGCGGGACACCGGAATATCCTATTATTGTATCATCGTACGGAACAGGCGATAAGCCTCATATAAAGCCGAATTACAAAGAATTCTACGGAATAAGGATTGTGAATGCCGCCGGTTACGAAATATCCGATATTGAGATTTCAGACGTGATTGGAGGAATCGTGGTTTGGGAGGAAAACACATACAATCATCAATATCTAAAAATAACCGATTGTTACTTTCACGACATGACCGACCAGGGAAGAGGCGTTCCAAGCAACATTCCTGATCTTCTCTACGGCATGGGAATAAGCATTGCCGGATCCGATAACTATGGAGGAAAAACGCTACTATCTGACATATTCATTGAAAATTGCCGGTTTGACAAATGTGACGTTGGTATAGAGGTTATCGGACGCGATCATGATGAAATCAGGAGATGGAATGAGCATTCACATCACAAAATTTCAAGATTCGCATTTATGAATGTCAATATCAAAAACTGCGAAATAACAAGGTCATACCGGTCTGGAGGCGTAATGCTGTATTGCATAACCGGAGGAAAAACCGAAAACGTATTAATTGACCAGACCGGCTACAATGGCGTAGGCATGTGGTGGGGAGTTTGTGCTTTTCAGGTAGCGCGGGTCTCAGACTATAT
>DNNJ01000154.1:0-254 GCA_003487955.1 Clostridiales bacterium
TGACGGGTCTTCAAAATTTGCAACAGGTTATAAATGGGGTATATTTCCATCGATATCTGCTGGATGGAGAATATCTGAAGAATCTTTTATGACGTCATTTAAAAATACAATCAGCAATTTAAAAATACGAGGATCATGGGGAAAGCTTGGTAATCAGAATATCGGAGACAATTATCCATTCTCATCCGATTTAAATTTAGGGCTTGTGTATGCCTTTAACAAACAAGTAGCTTCAGGAGCAGGCATTATCAATT
>DNNJ01000154.1:440-5032 GCA_003487955.1 Clostridiales bacterium
GGAGCAGGCATTATCAATTTGGCAAACTCAACAATTACATGGGAAACGACAACTGTAACAGATATTGGATTTGATTTGACGTTATGGAGTAAACTAAATATTACCGCTGATTATTATTACAAAGTAACAGATGACATTCTTTTAAGATTAAACGTTCCATTAATTATCGGGATGACTGCTCCCCAGCAAAATGCAGGTAAAGTAGAAAATAAAGGATGGGATATAGGTTTAGATTACAATGACAAGATTGGGAGTTTCAAATATAGAATTGCAGGCAACCTATCAGATGTTAAAAACAAAATTTTAAACTTAAAGGGTATTAATGAAACTGGACTGACAGTAAATCGTGAGAACGAAGAAATGTATTCTCTATACGGATTGGAAGCTACGGGTTATATCCAACCTGATGATTATGATGCTTCAGGAAAATATCTTTATGCAAACCAATACGGTAATTTCGGGCCTGGCGATATAAAATACAAAGACCAACTCACTGTTGATACTAATGGCGATGGAATTCCCGACGCTGCTGACGGCGTTATTAACTCTTCTGACAGAGTGATAATTGGAACTACAATTCCCCGATTTACATTTGGGTTTTCTTTTTATGGAGAATATAAATATTTCGATTTAAATGTTCTTTTTCAAGGTGTTGGGAAAGGGAATGGATATATTTATGGACAGGGAATACAAACATTTGTTGAAGGGGGAACGGTTCAGGAACAACATAAAAATAATTGGACTGCTGATAATAGAAATGCTAAATTTCCAAGACTAGCATTTAACGAACCTAACAATCAGCAAAATTCCTCATTTTGGATGAAAAATGCTGCGTATATAAGATTAAAAAATATTCAATTTGGATATTCTTTACCAAAGGAATTATTGCTAAAATATTCAATTAATCGACTAAGATTTTTTGTTAGTGGAGACAATCTACTAACGGTCAGTCGTTTTTGGGATGGCTTCGACGTTGAAGCACCTGTTAGTAACGGAGGTTTTTATCCACAGACTAAAACTTTCAGTCTAGGTTTAAACATCAATTTTTAATAACCTATTAATGAAAAAAATAATGAAAAAAATAACAATATACTTTTGGGTTTTATTAGGATTTTTATCCTGTGAAAATTATTTGCATAAATTGCCTTTAAATAATCCTTCCGATCAAACATTTTTGTCTAGTGAGACTGAAATGAAAATGGCATTAGTGGGATGTTATTCAGGATTAAATTTAAAATTTCATAATTTGACTTTTTTTCTACCATTTGACTACGCTTCCGATATAGGGTATGATAGAAATACTGGTGAGCTCCAACAATTAGGACAAGGAGCATCCGACGCTCTTAATCCATTAGTATTGCTGTATTGGACTAGGCTTTACAGTAGTATTTCAAAGTGCAATTATTTAATCCAGAATATGGAAAAGGGAAAACAAAATGTCTCTGAGACTGTATATAATGGTATTAAAGCTGAAGCCAGATTTTTAAGGGCACTTTATTATTCTTATCTCACTGAATTATATGGAGATATACCTTTAATTACGGAGGTTCTTACTCTCGAAACCTCTCAGCAACCTAGAAACTCAAAAAAAGAAGTTGTTGATTTTATTATAAAAGAATTAACTGACATTGAGTCAGTCTTATCCATTGAAAACAATCCAATCTCTGGGCATGCAACAAAAGGTGCAGCCCTAGCTATCAAAGCAAGAACGGCATTATATAACGAGCGATGGAATGACGCTATTTCTTCATCATCTGAAATAATGAAAATGGAGGGAAGCCAATACATTCTAGAAGATGATTATCCTAAATTATTTAAATATGAAGGACAAACCTCAAAAGAAATCATTTTTTCAGTTCAATACCTGAAAGGAGTTGTTACTAACAATCCTTACGGTCAATTTGCTTCAAGATTAGGATTAGGAGTTTCAGGAAAAGTACCTGCTTACCAACTAGCAGATTCATGGGAGTGTATCGATGGTTTGCCAATTGATAAATCTCCTTTATATAATCCTAAAGATCCTTTTAAAAATAGAGACCCTAGATTAGGATATACTATAGCAGTACCAGGATCGGAATTTTTAGGATTTCAATTTGAAACTCATGGTGATAGTCTAAAATGCTGGAGTTATCTTACAAATCAACTAGTAAATAATTTAGAAGCAACTCATGCATATGCAACCTTTACCGGACTATTAATGCGTAAATATGCAAATATTGAAGACAGATTAGATGCAAACAATTGTGATCTAAATTCAATATTAATTCGTTATGCGGAAATATTACTAATATACGCAGAGGCTAAGATTAAAGCGGGTCAAATTGATGAATCGGTATTAGAAGCAATCAATAAGATAAGACAGAGACCTTCAGTTAATATGCCCAAAATCACAACCACTGATCCAACTGAACTTTTACATGCAGTTTACAGAGAAAGAAAGTATGAATTTTCAGGTGAAGGTTTGAGATTATTTGATATTCGAAGATTAAAAATTGCTGAAGTTGTAATGAATCAACCACTTTTGGGTAGGATGAAAAAATCTTACCCATCCAAAGCTCCGAGAATTGATGAATTTGGAACTGCTTTTTACGATGATATACCGATAGCAACTCAAGGAGAGTCTGCTGATTTTAAAATGCGACTTGTTGATAGAAGAATTTTCAATAAGGATAAAGATTATCTTTGGCCTATTCCTTATATAGAGAGACAAACTAATCCAACGTTAACTCAAAACCCAGGTTGGGAATAAAATCAATTTAGAAATCATGAAATTAAATCTTTGTTTATTTTTTGCATTTATTTTTTCAATATGTTCTTGTTCACAAAAGCAACAAACATATGATATTGTAATTTACGGTGCAACTTCTGCTGGAATTAGCGCCGCTGTCGAAACTGCTAGATCAGGGAAAACAGTCATAATTGTTAATCCTGACAATCATGTTGGAGGACTTACAACGGGGGGATTGGGCTCAACCGATATTGGGAACAAGCAGGTTATAGGTGGATTTTCCAGGGAATTCTACCGAAATATCAAAAAATATTATGACAAGCCAGAAAACTGGCGTTGGCAAAATTCAAATGAATACCTACAAGATAGAAACGTGAGTGGGGAAGATGCTATGTGGACATTTGAACCAAATGCTGCGCAAAAGGTGTTTAATGCATTTATAAATGAATATCAAATTCCAATTGTAAATGAAAGATTGGTTTTAGACAATGGTGTAGTCAAAAAAAATGGTAAAATTGTTTCTATAAAAATGGAATCAGGTCTATATATAAGAGGGAAAATATTTATTGATGCTTCTTACGAAGGCGATCTTATGGCTGTCACAGGTGTATCATATACGCTAGGACGTGAAAGTAATTCTATGTATAGTGAAACATTAAATGGAGTACAGACAAAAATGGGGCGTTATCATCAATTTCCTGATGGAGTTGATCCTTATAAAGAAAAGGGTAAACCAGAATCCGGACTATTACCTAATATCAATGAAAATCCAGGTGAAGAAGGTGTTGGTGACGAAAAAATACAAGCTTATTGTTTTAGAATGTGTCTTACCGATATACCTGAAAATCGTATCTCAATAAAAAAACCTGAATTGTATAACGAACAAGAATATGAATTATTATTTCGTTATATAGAAAATGGTGAACCATATAGGGATTTTTTTAACTTTTCCATGATGCCAAATAGAAAAACAGACTCAAATAACGGAGGCCCCTTTTCAACTGATTACATTGGTAAAAATTATGACTACCCGAATGGGAATTATAAACAAAGGGAAAACATTATAAAGGCTCATAAAAACTATCAACTTGGTTTATGTTGGACATTGGCCAATCATCCAAGAATACCAAAAAATATCCGTGATAAATATAAAGAATGGGGGTTACCAAAAGATGAGTTTACAGATAATGGAAATTGGACTCCTCAATTATATATAAGAGAAGCTAGACGTATGGTTAGTGATTATGTTATGACAACACATCATTGCACACAAGATTCTATATCATCTGAAAAATCTATTGGAATGGGGGCTTATACGATGGATTCTCATCACGTTCAACGTTATGTTAACGACAAAGGATATGTGAAAAATGAAGGTGACGTAGAAGTTGGTGGCTTCAAACCATATCCTATTGATTATAGAGCGATTGTTCCTAGACAAACTGAATGTATAAATCTATTAGTCCCAGTCTGTCTTTCCTCTACTCATATGGCTTTTGGTTCTATTCGTATGGAACCCGTATTTATGATTCTGGGTCAGTCAGCAGCTGTGGCAGCCTGTATGGCAGTCGACGAAAACATCAACGTTCAAGATATAGATTACGTGAAGTTGAAAAATCTATTATTAGAGAAGGGTCAAATATTAACAGTTGAAAACTCAGTTCAGTAAAATTTTGAAACGATGTAATCAGTACAATTGAAACAATATAAACAAATATAGATAGATTAATTCGGGTCTGCTGAATAATAGATATTAAGGCTGAAAATCAGCAAACTAATTGATATAAAATTTGCATATCTGCAAGATATTGAGTATTTTTACTTCATAATCCTTGCATTTTATGATACGATACAAGAGCTCCAG
>DNNJ01000214.1:0-2987 GCA_003487955.1 Clostridiales bacterium
GAATCTTCGACTATTAAATATATAATGTTCTTTTCAATCGAGCTGTATATTTCCTGCCTGTATTCAAATACATCCTCATCAACGCTGCCGTTTAAGGTTATTCGGGCAATAGTTTTTTCCGGCTCATCCTTTTTAAGTTCATCAAGTATTCTGTCTAAGTCATCTTTGTCATCTATTGTGTAGACTCTGTCTGTAAATTTGTATGTACCTGTTTGTACAAGCTCAGCATTTGTTTTCCTGTTTTCGTCAATAGTAATAATCCAAGCTTGTCCGTTGTGTTTGCAGTCTAATCCATCAGGCTCGGGAGTTCCGGGATTAAATATTTTTTCATTGGCAATGGGCGACTTAAATGGATATGTAATATGTGTGTGACCTAAAAGCCACAGGTCCATAGGAATGCTTTGCAGCTCTTTTATTGACATATTATAGTAGCTGTTTTCCAAATCCGGGGACAAACCTTCAAGAGCCCCGTGTGCAATGCCGATATTTATATAATTGTTATCTGTTTTGGTTTCTTTTATCCACTGAAGTTTATTGGTGCTTGAATGCTTTGCATGGCATGGCGCAGGATAGACAACGGCATTTAGACCGTAATCCTCCAAAGAATAGGTCCACTCTTCGTTTATGAAAACAATCTTATTGGAGACGTTCTTTAAGAAGTTGTCCCATAGCTCAATCATACCGTTATCGTAATCATGATTACCGGGCATAACCAACACGCATTCCCCTTGAAAATTATTTAAGGCTGCTGTTGCACGTCCAATAGTTTTTTTATCTATTCCCGTTATTTTGTCAAACAAATCCCCTGCTATGATAAACAGGTTGCATTTTTCTTCATTGGCAAGCTTTATCATGTTATCAAGCACATCCGCTCTTGCTTCCTGCAGGTAACTTTTTACAGGCTCGGGATAATTTCTGAATTTCATTCCCATATGTATATCTGCTGTATGAAAAATCTTAATCATCTTTTCACCTCGATTACTTTCTGGTACCTAAGCACCATTGGTTTTGTCTAATAAGTTTACTTTTGGTTAATTTTTAGTTAGCGAGCATTGGTATGTAAATCTGTAACCATTGCAATCACTGTATGAAAATAAGTTTACTTTATGGTGCCTGGCACCAAGCCTTTGGCACCAGGCCTTTTAGCAGCTTAATTTCTCTTTCGTGACCGTCTAATTCATTGGGTGTTTCTAATATAAATGGTAAATTTCTTAGCTTTGGATGATTTATTATACGGTCTATCGCATCTATGCCTATTTGACCGTTTCCGATTGTTTCGTGTCTGTCTTTCTTGCTGCTGAATGGATTTTTACTGTCGTTCAAATGAATTGCGTATAATCTGTTTAACCCTATAATATTATCAAACTCATCTAATACTCCGTCCAAATTATTGACAATATCGTAACCGGCATCATAAACATGGCATGTATCAAGACATACACCTATTTTATCAGCTAAATGTACTCCCTCAATAATTTGTTTTAATTCTTCAAATGTTCTGCCTATTTCTGTACCTTTGCCGGCCATTGTTTCCAATAACACAATTGTAGTTTGTTCTTCTTTGATTACATCATTTAAAGCATTGATAATATACTCTATTCCTGTTTCCACGCCTTGCTTTACATGGCTTCCCGGATGAAAGTTATAATAATTATGAGGTAAATACTCCATTCTTAATAAATCATCTTTTAAAACCATCAACGCAAATTCTCTTGTTTTTACGTCAGCAGAACTTATATTTAATGTATAGGGTGCATGCCCTACTATCTTTGCAAAATTATGTTCTTCCATCAATTCTCTTAGTTTATTAACATCTTCAACATCTATGTCTTTCGCTTTGCTTCCTCGTGGATTTCGAGTAAAGTATTGAAATGTATTAGCACCGATTTTCAATGCATCTTTTCCCATCTTCTCATATCCGTCAGAAACGGATAAGTGACATCCAATATATAACATACTTATTTCCCCTCCAAGTTTATATCTGTATTTTAATACATTCGCCCCAAGTGCTTTGTTTTACCATATATAAAGAAAACATTTTCTAAATTATATAACGAATTATGATAATATTCAATGTAAAGATAAATACTTCACTGTTATACAAAAAATCAGATAGCACCCAATTTCCGTTTTAATTTGAAATCGGGTGCTACCTGTTTTCGATGAGAATTTCCATTACTGGCTCCTCTTCTCAATTTACCAACATTATTTTACGACCTTTAAAGCTTTTTCCTCAATATATTTCTTTTAAATAATCTGCTTTTGAAAGACCACTTTTGCAATCTTACTGTCCCCAATTTATACATGTTTTCCTTTTCATACTACCGGTATTTCATAACCAATATTATTTTTGTTCGATATATACTAAAAATCTATTAACATAATTTTGATTCTATATAAATCTTACTTTATCTTAAACCATAAATTATTTTTCGAATTTCTTAGTTTATTTCCTCCTATAAATAATAATCAACTACTTTTCTGCAGCCATATTACTCAGTCGACATTTAAAAATCATGACAGCTGATTTATTTCTTAAGCAATAAACCTCAAATTATTTAATTTAATCTATATTGAGTTGACAAGGTACATAAAACTTATTGGTTATTTATATATACCCATAGTTATTTCCTTTAAACATTTATTTTAAGATTTTTTACAAATAATTTATAAAAGTTTACTTTTGGCTGGTTTTTGGTTCGCTGATGTTGGTATGGGACCCTACAGGCATTGCAATTACTGTATGGGAATAAGTTTACTTTATGGTGCCTAAGCACCACTTATTAAGGTATGATTAAGGTTGTTTTATGATAATATAAAAAAGCTTGTAATATCGGTTTAAATTTTAGAATATGAGGGTATTATGAAAAAGAAAATATTTTTAATGTTTTTAACATTAATATTGGTAATTTTTTTGTTCGCATGTGATAATAATACAGACAGCGACTTAAATAATACATCAGCAGATGTTAACAATGTTAATTCAA
>DNNJ01000214.1:3302-4685 GCA_003487955.1 Clostridiales bacterium
GGAAATACAGAAAACCCTTCTTATGAGGATGTTTGCAATAGAAACACCGGTCATGCTGAGACTGTAAAAGTGATTTATGACCCGGAGAAGATTGATTTAGAAAATTTGCTGAAATTGTTTTACAAGGCAATTGACCCTGTGGCCGTAAACAGACAAGGATATGATAAAGGAACTCAATATCGTACAGGTATTTATTATGTTGACAAAGAGGATGAAGCTGTAATTAATGCATCATTGGATGAATTACAAAAGGAATATAATGAGCCCTTGGCTGTTGAAGTTATGGCGCTTGAGAATTATTACACTGCAGAAGAATATCACCAAAAGTATTTGGACAAAAATCCCGGCGGATACTGCCATATCGGCGAATCGGAGTTTTGCGCATTGGAAGAAGCTCAAAGGGATACCAAATATAAGGTGAAATCAAAAAAGGAATTAGAGTCAACTCTCACGGAAATGCAGTACAATGTTACGCAAAACAGTGCCACGGAGCCGCCTTTTGACGGGGAATTACAAGGATGAACCTTGGAATTCCTTTTTGTTTAATTCGGGGTTCCTTATTTTTTAAATAAGTTTACTTTTAATTGATTTTTTGTTAGCCGGCGTTGATATGTAAACCTACAGCCATTGCAATTACTGTATGAAAATAAGTTACTTTCTGGTGCCTAAGCACCACTACTATATATCTGAAAACTCAATGTTAATCATTTCGATTAAGTCACTATAATGATTCCTTTCTATAAGTGAATCACTTGTAACAGCTGCCGGCAGTTCTACAATAAATGTGCTTCCTTTGTTGAATGCACTTACGACTTTGATATTTCCGCCATGCAGCTCAACAATGGTTTTTACAAGAGATAAACCTATTCCGCTGCCCTCTGTCTTTCTTGTGAGTGACATGTCAGCTTGATAGTACCTTTTAAATAAATACTTTAACGTCTTTTCATCCATGCCGATTCCTGTGTCTATAACCAAAATCTCGATACTATCTTCTTTATTAACTATTCTAATATCAATATCACTATCCGGCTTTGAAAATTTTATAGCATTTGAAATGAGATTCAGCATAACTCTTTCTATTAAGTATGGGTCGCAGGCAATAACCCTTTCATTAATATTTGATTGAAATATAATCCTTAATTTTTTCAACTCTGTATATTCTGAAATAGAATCAACTAAGTCTTTTACCAATCCTACTATATTTTCATTCCTCAAATTCGCTTTTAAAAAACCGGACTTTCCCTTTGACAAATCCAGTATATTATTAATAAGCTTAGTCAGCCTATAACAGTTTTGTTTTATCATGGTACTATAACTAACTAACTTTTCCTTGTTTAATTCCAAAGAACAGCCGTTTAACAGCACATCCATAAACTGATTTGC
>DNNJ01000369.1:0-1137 GCA_003487955.1 Clostridiales bacterium
CCGCTACCACTCGCTCCAACTATTACATACTTACCGCCTTTTGGTATTGATAGATTGATACATTGAAGTTGAAATTTACTTTTATCGTCATGAGAGAAACAAACATTATTTAGAGTAATTTTATCATTAAATACAATAACTCTATTATTGATTTTATCATCTGTGTAATAGCTGGCATATACGGATAGCTTGTCTCTGATAGGACGAGTACTTTTAACTTTACTAAACGCCTGCATGACATTTGATATGGGATTCACAAAATTATTACTTAGTTGTATAATTGCAACAAGCATGCCAATAGTAATATTATCAACCAAAATGAGATATGCACCGACAAGTAATATAAGTAATTGAGAGAAGAAGGAAAAGAAAAAAGATATGCTCTCGTTAATATTAAAAGCATTGTCTTTCTTCATTTTCATGTTTGCTAACAACGTATTTTCAATACTAAATTTCTGAAAGATATTATCAAGGAGATTAAAGGATTTTATCACTTCAAATCCGCTAAAATAGTCTTTAGACAACTTCGTGAAGTTACTTAGTTGTTCGGAATACTTCTTTTGTCGTTTTTGTAATACACGACTATACAAACTTGGGAAAAACATAGCTAATAAGACGCACATTAATAAACATATAGTAATTATTGGACTTAAGCTTAGAAGTGCCGCGAATGCACCGAGTAATATGCCCACCTGTTGAATCCCATATATTGATGGTATTAAATATGTTTCCTCTATAATGTTTATGTCATTTGAAATTGAGGAAATATAATCAGCCGTATTTACTGAATAAAAAGAATTGTAATTTTGACTTATTATTCCCTTGAAAACATCATAACGTAAGTCTCGTAATACAACCTTAATCGTTCGCTTAACTAAAAGTAAATACAAATAATAACAAACGGTTATGCAGACAAAATATAATATCGTTTTGCCTATAGTATAATAAAATGTAGAAAAATCTTTTGCAATAACAACATCAATCACCTGATTGAGCAAGAAAGCCATGTAAATGTTTACAACTGAAAAAACTATTCCGATAAAAACGGTTGTTGCATAAATAACAAAATGCTTTTTAATATATTTGCCCATACAAACCTCCATTATAATTTAAGTTGATTATAAAGATTGATAAGGA
>DNNJ01000369.1:1467-1828 GCA_003487955.1 Clostridiales bacterium
ACTGAACAAGCATGTCATGATTATTTGTTTAAGCTTAAATGGCCTAACGGTTTTGTTTGCTCTAAATGTGGGCATAACGAATACTACTTTGTCAAAAAAAACTCACTTTATCAATGTAAATGTTGTAAAAAGCAGCATTCTGTTACTGCAGGAACGTTGTTCCATGGCTCACATGTATCTCTCAGACAGTGGTTTTGGGCCATATATCTTATTAGTCGAGATAAACGAGGTTATTCAGCTGTTGCGCTTAAGAATGCGCTTAATGTCTCTTATCCCACTGCATGGCTTATGCTTCAAAAAATCCGAACCGCTATGGCTAATAAAGATGAAGACTACATTCTAAGTGGAATCATTGTCATAG
>DNNJ01000369.1:2131-2507 GCA_003487955.1 Clostridiales bacterium
TAGAAAATATGAAGAAAGAACAAGTGTTACCTGCAGTTCAAGGTATGGTTGAATCTGGAGCCATCCTTAGATCAGATGCCCACAGGACTCTAGCTAACCTTGAAGGTTATCAACACCAAGTCGTAATTGTTAGTAAAGATAAGAATAAAGCAAAACAAGTCCTACACTGGGTTAATGTTGTAATATCTAATGCTAAATCGGCAATTTTAGGAACATATCATGGATTGCCAAATAAACATCTTCAAAAATACCTTGATGAGTATTGCTATCGATTCAATCGCCGGTTTTGTGAACATCAGATATTTTCCAAACTAGTTAAAGCTTGTGTTATGGCAAAACCGATTGCTCTTGCTGAGATAACTTTATAATCAACTAA
>DNNJ01000370.1 GCA_003487955.1 Clostridiales bacterium
TATGGTATAATGAATAAAACCGTTTTCAGGAGTGTTGTTATGAAGAAGTTTATCATATGTATATTCATTATTACCATTCTCTTAACAGGATGCAAAAGCAATGAACTGATAAGTGCAAAAAAACCCGTAACAATTAATTTATGGCATAATTACGGAGGACTAATGAAGGATACAATGGATATTCTCATAGATGAATTCAATGATACGGTTGGAAGAGAAGAAGGTATTATCATAAATGTAACTTCGCTCTCAGGTTCTGCAACAATAGCGGAAAAATTAAAAATGGCAGTCAACGACGAACCCGGTGCACCTGAACTGCCTGATATTACGACTTTATATCCCAATACTGCATACATGCTAGCCGAGAAAGGATTGCTTGTTGATATTGAATCGCTTTTTTCCAAAGAAGAATTGTCGTTGTTTATTCCTGAATTTGTAGAGGAAGGAAGGCTTCCTGACGGGAAGATGTATGTGCTGCCTACGGGAAAATCTACAGAAGTTTTGTTTTTAAACACAACAATATTTAATAAATTTATGAAGGAAACCAATGTGAGCTACAATGATTTATACACGTTCAAAGGAATTCTTGATACAGCTGAAAAGTATTATATATGGACTGATAACCAAACACCAACTGTTGATAATGACGGTAAAGCCTTCATTAGTTATGATTCTGTTTTTAATATAGCTCAAACAATATACAAGCAGTCCGACGAGGAGCTCATTGTTGATGGAAGCTTGAATTTATCTTCCGATACATTTAAAGATGTTTGGAGATATTATTTTGAACCGTCTGTAAAAGGCTACGTTGCCGCATATGACGGATATGGCTCAGACCTTATTAAAACCGGTAGTGTTGTTGCAAGCATAGGCTCAACTGCAGGTGTGCTTTTTTACTCTGATATCGTTACATATGAAGACAATATAACTGAGCCGGCAGAGTTTTTAATTTTACCCTACCCGGTTGTTGATGGGGGGAAGAAGGTTGCAATTCAACGCGGCGGTGGTATGTGCATCATAAGTTCCGATGAGGTAAAAGAATACGCAGCAGGAATTTTTCTTAAATGGTTCACCGCTCCTGAGCAAAATGTAAAATTTGTATCATCTACAGGATATATTCCGGTAAGGGAAAAAGCAATTGAAATGACAGTTGATAATGGCGACGTAGACGATAAGATAAGAATACTTCAAAAAACTATAAAAGAAATGGCTGAACAGTATACTTTCTTTTACACTCCGGTAATTGAAAATTTTGACGAACTGCAAGAAAGTTACAATAAAAATATGAAGAACTATGCTATACAATGTAATGATGAGTATTTTAATTTTTTAAACAATATGAACGAAGCTGATGCATTTAATGAAGCTACTAAGAACAAATATGAAGAATTGATCAGGCAGAGGTGATAAGCTTGGCTGTAAAAGATAGAATTAAATATACCTTGCGCCTTAGGTTATTTTTGTTTTTAATAGTCCTTGTCATAACTATACTGTTAGGCGCTTTGATAATTCTGTTTGTATCAGGCAATATTACCGCAGGGTTAAAAGAAAATGAAATTTTAATAAAAAATGAGTATTCACTTATTCTAAAAAATACTGTCGGGTTATATGACAATCTTGCTGCCGAAGCTGTAGCTTTTTCTCGCTCTATATCCATGAGAATAGAGAGTAATTTAAGAGAAAAAAATCTGACTGTTAATGATTTGAATAACAATCCGGCGCTTTTGAAGGAAATCGTATCTGATGAACTTAATCAGATAATCTTTTATTTGCAAAAATCCAAAAGCAGCGGCGCCTTTTTAATTTTAGATGCCACATCAAACAGTAAGCTTCCCGATTCAGAATATTCAAAGGCAGGAATATATTTAAAAAATATGGAGCCTAATATAGTCAGCTCGTCAAGCCCAACAATTTATGTATTGAGAGGTATGGCTGATATTGCATATAAAAATTCCCTGCCCCTTCATCCTCAATGGAGAATGGAATTTAATGTAACAGATGCACCCTATTATTATTTGCCCATGGATAAAGGAAATAAGCATACTTCTTTATCAAATCTTTATTATTGGAGCGAGGCATTTACATTTCCTAAAACTAACGAAAAAATAATGATGTGTTCTGTTCCTCTGATTGATATTGAAGGAAATGTTTTTGGTGTATGCGGTTTTGATGTGAGCTACATGCTTTTTAAGCTTATAAATATGCCTGACAACAGCATGTATGAAAGAATTTTTTGTTTGATTTCACCTGTTGAAAATAATATTTTAAAAACTGATGGTTCATTGTTCTCAGGAGGATATTCTGCAAGAAGCTTGATTAATGGCAATGAGCTGAAAATTTCTTCCGGTAAAAAGTCCCTCTATATTTATGAAAATAATGAAAATAACTTTATAGGTTATCATGAATTATTGAAACTCTACCCTGAAAATTCGTCTTTTGCCGAGAATGAATGGGCTTTGGCACTAATGATTCCTCAAGATGATTTAAGCAGTGTTATAGTAAATACAAATTTAAAACTCATATACATAAGTGCATTTCTAATGATGCTTGGAGTTGTTATCTCTTATATTTTAAGCAAACATTACATTTTACCCATATCTAGAGGATTTGATATAATTAAAAATAACCCAAAAGAAAAAATAAAAACAAATATTTTTGAAATTGACGAATTAATAGAATTTTTTTCGGACAAAACAACAGATATTGAAGATAGCGATCCTAATTCGATAATTCTAAACGAATTTTTAAAGAATATCAAGACTCTCTCCCCTTCAGAGCGCTCTGTCTTTAATTTGTATGCACAGCAATACAACGCTAAAGAAATTGCCGAGAGTTTATGTTTAAGCATTAATACTATTAAAACTCATACAAAACATATATATTCCAAGCTAAATATTACCTCAAAGGAAGAACTTACGCTATACGTTGAAATATTAAAAGAATCGGGAAAATACATTAAATGAGGACAAAGCATCGCTTTGTCCTTGCTTTATTTCATCAAATCAAAGCTTCTTATAAGAACATCAAATAATTGTCCCTCCGCCTATTACTATATCTCCGTCATAAAAAACAACTGCCTGACCAGGTGTGATTGCACGCTGCTTGTTAGCAAACTCAACAATAATTAAGTCCTCCCCTTCAGGGTGAATATAGGCTAAAGTTTCTTTCTGACTGTATCTTGTTTTAACCGTAGCTTTTATGGTTGTGGTAAGTTTTTCAACAGCTATCATATTTAGCTCAGAAGCTTTCAATGATTTTGAATACAGCTCATCTTCGCTTCCTATAGTAACTGTGTTAAGTTCTTTATTTTTATTAATTACATAGGCAGGCTTTCCAAATGCAATTCCAAGTCCTTTGCGCTGTCCCACGGTATAATGGATGATTCCTTTGTGCTCACCGATTACATTGCCTTCAGTGTCTACGAAATTACCTTTTTTAGATTCTACACCCATTATATTTTCCAAAAATCCCGCATAATCACCGTCTTTTACAAAGCAAATATCCTGGCTGTCAGGCTTTCTTGCATTTATTAGCTCACTTTCCTCAGCTTTTTTTCTTACCTCAGCTTTTAACATTCCTCCCAAGGGAAGAAGTGTTCTTGACAGCTCATGCTGGGTTAGTACGTAAAGAACATAGCTTTGGTCCTTTGACAAATCCACGGCTCTTTTTAATAAGTATCTGCCGCTTACATTGTCAAATTCTATCCGGGCATAATGACCTGTGGCAATATAATCTTTTTCCATTAAAATTGCTCTTTGAATCAATTTGCTGAATTTTATATATCTGTTGCAGTCGATGCATGGATTAGGTGTTCTGCCCTCTTCATAGCTTCTTTTGAACTTTTGTATTACTTCATCTTGGAATGTTTCCTTAAAGTTAAAAACAAAATGTTCAATCCCCAATTTATGGCATACACTCCTTGCATCTTCCACATCCTCTAAAGAGCAGCAAGCTCTTGTTCTGCTGCAGGATGAAAATACATCTCCATCGCTGAACAATTTTAAAGTTGCTCCGCATATATCATAACCCTGGTCTCTAAGCAAGACGGCGGCAACAGATGAGTCAACTCCTCCGCTCATTGCAACCATAACTTTCTTCTTCATAAATTCTCCTTTTCGCATTTACGAACTTAATTATATAGATGTAGTATTTCATTGTCAATAATTTTGCACACCCCTAGAATAATAAGAGGCACCCACTACGTTCAGGATGACAACCCGTTATTTGTAAACAGTAACTTTGAATATTAGAATATAGAATAGAAAAAACAAGTTTTGTTGATTTAAATCAAGGAAATATGGTATATTAAGTAATATAGTGAATTAATAATTAATAATCAAAAGAACAAAGGAGGAATTATGTTTAAGATTAGTGATACAGTAAGCTGGGTTGGTAAAATCGACTGGGAATTAAACAAATTTCACGGCGATGAGTATTCCACTCATAAAGGCTCATCCTATAACTCTTATTTAATAAGGGATGAAAAAACGGTATTGATTGACACTGTGTGGGCTCCGTTTTCAAAAGAATTTGTTGCCAATTTAAAAAAGGAAATTGAGCTAAAAGAAATTGACTACATAATAGCAAACCATTCAGAAATAGACCATTCGGGCGCATTAACCGAGCTAATGGAGGAAATTCCCGATACCCCTATTTACTGCACCAAGAATGGAGTTAAAATCATTAAAGGCCATCACCATAAGGATTGGAATTTTGTTGAAGTAAAAACAGGCGACACCTTGGATATAGGCAAAAATAAACTTGCCTTTGTTGAAGCAAGAATGCTTCATTGGCCTGATTCAATGATGACATACATGGCTGGAGAGAATATTTTATTCAGCAATGATGCCTTCGGCCAGCACTATGCATCAGAGCTAATGTACAATGACAAGGTAGATAATGATGAGTTGTATGATGAAGCAATAAAGTATTATGCAAACATCTTAACTCCCTTCAGCAAATTTGTTGTAAGTAAAATTGAAGAAGTTGTTGCTTTAAACATACCTATTGAAATGATTTGCCCCAGCCATGGTATTATATGGAGAGATAACCCTCTGCAAATAATCACTAAGTATATGGAGTGGGCAAAAAGCTACCAGGAAAATCAAATTACAATTGTTTATGACACCATGTGGAACGGTACAAGAAGAATGTCTGAAGCAATTGCAGAAGGTATACGCTCAAAAGACAAAGATGTTGATGTAAAATTGTTTAATTGTGCAAAACGGGATAAGAACGACATAATTACTGAAATATTCAAGTCNNAAGTATATGGAGTGGGCAAAAAGCTACCAGGAAAATCAAATTACAATTGTTTATGACACCATGTGGAACGGTACAAGAAAAATGGCTGAAGCAATTACAGAAGGTATACGGTCAAAAGACAAAGATGTTGATGTTAAATTGTTTAACTGTGCAAAACGAGATAAAAACGATATAATTACTGAAATATTCAAGTCGAAAATGGTTCTTGTAGGTTCATCTACAATTAATAACGGAATTCTTACCGCAGCTGCAGGAATTTTGGAAATGATGAAAGGTATGAAATTTACAAATAAAAAAGCTGCAGCATTTGGCAGCTACGGCTGGAGCGGAGAATCCGTAAAAATTATTACCGAGCAGCTTAAAGAAGCGAAGTTTGATGTTGTTAACGAAGGTATAAGAGAGCTTTGGAATCCTGATGAAGAAGCTTTGGAAAGATGCAGGGAATTCGGCAGAAACTTAATATAAAAAAGCCTTCGATGACAAAGAGATATACAATGACACAACTCATTGTATATCTCTTAAGCTTTCAATATCAGTTATAATTATTTTTCTTTGCCCTTCCATCAATATAAGTCCTTCATCCTGTAAAAGAGAAAGTTTGCGGCTGAGAGTTTCTTTGGTTGTTCCAAGCATGGAAGATAAAACACTTTTAGTAACAGGCAGGTTTATTACATATTTGTTATTTCTACTTTTAATATTGTTCTTTTCTACCTCTGCAATAAGATAATTTGCAATTCTTTGCTCCACATCTCTTAAGCCTATCTGCTCTATGAGCTCTTCTGAATGCTTGATTCTTTCTGCATACTTTTCAAGAAACTTTAGAGCGATTTCCGGTCTTTGCATAATAATTTCACGAACCTTTTCGCTTCTTATTACACAAATTTCAGTTTTCTCCAATGCTTCGGCAGAATTAGTCAATACAGTATTTTTGAATAGTGATAGCTCTCCCATGAAATCACCCACCTCAAGTATCTTTAATATTTGTTCCTTGCCCATGGCTGAGATTTTGGAAAGTTTAACCCTCCCCTTGATAACAATAAACAAATAGTCAAAATAATCACCGGAGTTAAATATAATTTCACCTTTATTATAAATCTTGTGGTTGGATGAACCCATAATGCTTTGTTTAATTTCAAAAGGCAAGTCCACAAATATGGGAACCTTATCTATACAATATCCATGGCTGCAGTCATGGCTGCTGCAATTACACTTTTCCATATCTTCTCCTGTTATATTATTCCCTTAATGCTTACCCTCAAAGACTATTACTACATTAAAGGTGTGTCCCTCTTACTCTTCATATCTCAGAAAGAGTCACACGACTTAATAATATCAGTTAATTTAAGAATATTCAACAAAAAAAGGGCTGCACCCTTGTAATATAAATAGCAATAACACAGCAAGAGAGCATGCCAACATGCCCTCTTGCACTTCTTATTCTACAGAGTTTATATGAGAATTCTATTAAGCAGTAACTGTTGAGTCTCCCAAGAATATTTTTAAATCGTCTTCTACAGTACCGATTCCTGCTATGCCAAAATTTTCAACCAATACATTTGCAACATTCGGTGAAAGGAATGCAGGCAGTGTTGGTCCTAAGTGAATATTCCTTACTCCTAAATATAAAAGCGCCAGCAATACTATAACTGCTTTTTGTTCATACCATGCAATATTAAATGCTAAAGGCAGTTCATTTATATCTTTTAGCTCAAATACTTCTTTTAATTTCAATGCAATTAATGCTAGTGAATATGAGTCATTGCATTGTCCTGCATCAAGAACTCTCGGAATTCCACCGATGTCGCCTAAATCCAATTTATTGTATTTATATTTTGCACAACCTGCTGTTAAAATAACCGTATCTTCAGGTAAAGCTTTTGCAAATTCTGTGTAATAGTTTCTTGATTTAGCTCTTCCGTCGCAGCCTGCCATTACAAAGAATTTCTTGATTGCTCCTGATTTTACTGCATCAACAACCTTGTCAGCTACGGCAAATACTTGTTCATGCGCGAATCCGCCCACTATTTCACCTGTTTCAATTTCTGTAGGTGCTTCACATTTCTTAGCCAATTCAATAATTTCAGAGAAATCTTTTTCTGAGCCTGTGTTTCCTGCAATATGCTTACAACCAGGATATCCTGCCGAGCCTGTTGTGAACAATCTGTCCTTATAACTGTCTTTCGGAGGTACTATACAGTTTGTAGTCATTAATACTGGACCGTTAAATGATTCAAATTCATCTTTTTGTTTCCACCAGGCATTTCCGTAGTTGCCAACCAGGTGTTTGTATTTCTTTAAATGAGGATAATAATGAGCCGGCAGCATTTCTGAATGAGTGTATACATCCACTCCGGTACCTTCTGTTTGTTTCAGCAGTTGCTCCAAATCACCCAAATCATGACCTGAAATCAATATGCCGGGGTTTTTTCCTACCCCTATATTTACCTTTGTGATTTCCGGATTTCCGTAAGTGCTTGTATTTGCTTTGTCAAGCAATGCCATTCCGCTTACTCCGAATTTTCCTGTTTCCAATGTTAATGCAACAAGCTCATCAACTGTCAATGAATCGTCAAGTAATTTTGCCAATGTACTCTGCATAAATGCATTTACTTCTTTGTCATCATAACCAAGTACATTTGCATGTTTCATATAAGCAGCTAATCCTTTTAATCCGTATGTTATAAGCTCTCTTAAGCTTCTTACATCTTCATTTGCTGTAGCTAAAACGCCTACTTCGCTTGAGCCTGCCTTTTTTTCAAATTCATTTGCGTCTGCAGTCCATAAGGCTGCTTCTGATAAGTTTTGTCTATTTGATAATTGAGCAGCTAAATCTGATTTAACGTTTAAAGTCATTTTAATTCTGTCATTGAATACATCATTGTCAAAGTTTGCATTTGTAATAGTTGTAAACAAATTTAAAGTGATTAAGTGATCAACATCTGCCGATACTTCTTTTCCTTCATTTCTTAATTTTGTAGTTACTTCTGATAATCCTTTTGATGCATAAATTAATAAGTCCTGTAATCCGGCAGTGTCAGATTTTTTCCCGCATACTCCTGCCTTAGTGCACCCTTTATTGCCTGCTGTCTCCTGACATTGATAACAAAACA
>DNNJ01000328.1:0-247 GCA_003487955.1 Clostridiales bacterium
CCTTTCCGGTTTCATATCCAAACGCACACCGGCGTACGCGTATTCGAACTAAAAGTAAAATGATCCACCCCGCTATTTTTAACACATATTTACAGCAATAAACCTTGGATCCGGCCAGCAAAAACATTCAATTACTATATCATTTTTCACAGTTTTCATATTTTTAATAAGGAATTATTGTATCCCCCTACAGATTTCCGGGCAAATTTATCCTATTGCAAAAAACTTCCAATTGTAGTTTTGTATT
>DNNJ01000328.1:481-1241 GCA_003487955.1 Clostridiales bacterium
ACTTCCAATTGTAGTTTTGTATTTCTAACTTTTTTTAATTGCCTTTCGGGTTATAAAGAAGGGCAATATCGCATCTCGCTACATCATTAACATAAAAGTTCGAAAGATAAAATATCAAAAAAGACAGCTTATGTGTCATTTTAGTCAGTTTTCCAGTTGGAGGATATTTTATTTTTGTGACTTTCAAATCCGGCATTTATGAAATTCGGATAGTTATTATACTAATATCCTGTAAAAGAAAAGTTACTCATCCAAAACTCTTGCAACATGAAAATAAATAACAAAGCAGCAATCACAAACCCAAGTAAACAGATGCTGTTCGATTCAAAATTCCTAATTATCCTCATTACTTTTTTCTTGATCAATGGTTGCAAAACCGAAAGAGATATTTACAAGACAACGTTTAAAACTTCATACTCTGAGTTATTGGATGATTTTAAGTCTCCACCTAACGATGCAAAAATAAGGGCTTATTGGTGGTGGCTCAACAGCAATGTGACGAAAGATTGTATAACCAAAGACCTAGAAGCCATGAAGAATAATGGCTACGGCGGAGCAATGATCTTCGATGCCGGGTCTTCTGCTTATGATGTGGCACACAAAACAGAAGCGGGGCCGGCGTTTCTAAGCAAAGAATGGCTCGAGCTTTTTGAGCACGCCGTCAGTGAGGCAGACCGGCTTGAATTGGAACTATCGATAAATGTCCAAAGCGGATGGAATCCGGGCGGGCCTTCCGTAACACCTGAACTTGCTTTAAAAA
>DNNJ01000328.1:1428-3410 GCA_003487955.1 Clostridiales bacterium
CTTTAAAAAAAATAACCTGGAGCGAAATGACGATAAATGGCCCGGAAGCTGTTAACAGGGAATTGCCTCTCCCTCCCGGAGAAAATATCCTTGAGGATGTAAAAATTATTGCCGTAAAGCAATCAGGTGATACCGTTCCGCAATCCGACAGAATCAAAAACATAAAACTCAAAACTTTGGAACAGAGACTCGGCTCTGCCGGCATTTATCCCCTACATCTGCTGAGAGAGGACTTTGAGGGAAAAGGAAATCCGATAAATAAGAGTGATATAATAGATATTACGGAATACTTTGATGGAGAAAACCTTAAATGGAATGCACCTGACGGAACATGGTCTGTTCTTCGTTTTGTAATGATAAATACCGGCAAAGGAGTATCTACTGCCAGTGACGGATGGGAAGGATTGGCAATGGACCACCTGAATAAGGAGGCTTTGTTGAAATACAATCAAGATGTTATATCCAAGCTGATTCAGACTGCAGGAAAAGCGGGAAACTCATTAAAATTCATCCATACTGATAGCTGGGAAATGGGTGTTGCAAATTGGACAGATCACTTTATGCAAACATTTGAAAAAAGAAACGGCTATGACATGACTCCCTTTCTACCTGTTCTTACGGACCGCATTGTAATTAACCGGGAGGTTTCAAGCAGGTTTCTCCACGATTTTCGTCGCACCGTTGCAGATCTGGTGGCTGAGGAATTTTATCAAACATTCAGAGATATTGCCCACTCGAACAAACTGGGAACTCACCCCGAGTCAGGAGGCCCACATGCAGCTCCGATTGATGCGGTTCAAACCATGAAGTTTAATGATGTGCCTATGGGTGAATTTTGGATACGGTCTCAGACTTTTTTTACTAAAGAAGACCAACGTCTTTCCGTAAAACAAAGTGCGAGCGTTGCTCACATTTATGGAAAACGGTTTGTTGCTGCTGAAGGTCCCACAAGCATTGGCCCACATTGGGAACGTCCTCCTAAAGATTGCAAGAATGATATCGACAGGATCTTTTGTTCGGGTGTTAACAGGATTGTATGGCATACATATACTGCTTCTCCTGATGAATATGGCGAACCCGGGAACGAGTACTTTGCAGGCACTCATCTGAATCGTCACGCTACATGGTGGAAAGAGTCAAAATCATTTGTTGAATACATGAACCGGGTATCATCTGTATTGTCGAAAGGCTTATTCAGAGCCGATGCCCTGTATTATTATGGAGATGATGCGCCAAATTTTATATTTCTAAAAGAAGAGGTTAATGATCTGGGGAAAGGCTACGATTGGGATAAATGCAGCTTTGACGTGTTGATGAATGATGTAAAAATAAAAGACGGGATGATTTTTCTTCCCGATGGGATGAACTATAAAATATTAGTACTTCCCAATGCCACATCAATCAAGGCTGAACTGTTAGTAAAACTTCAGGAACTTGTGGAAGACGGGATGATTCTGGTAGGGCCAAAACCCGGGAAAGCCACCGGTTTAAAGAACTATCCCATGTCTGATAAAACGGTAAAACTCCTTGCTGACAAGATGTGGGGAGATATTGACGGAAAAGAAATTGTTGTCAACAATTTCGGTAAAGGGAAGGTATTCTGGGGAATTTCGCCGGAAAAAGTGCTTCAATTACAGAACATACCTCCGGACTTTGGGTATGAGAGCGTGTATCCCGACACTCATCTGGACTATATTCACCGGTATACACCCTCTGAGGACATTTATTTCATAGCGAATCGTCTATCACGGCACGGGATAGATCATAATGAATATCATTATTTTACAGATCTGCCTGATCGATACGAAGAAACCGTCTGTAAATTCAGGGTCAGCGGTAAAGTGCCTGAGTTATGGGATCCCATAACAGGCAACGTTCAGGAAATTCCCGTTTATTACGAAAAGAACGGATATACACATGTGCCTGTGCATTTTACCCCTGAAGGCTCCAAAATTATTGTTTTCAGAAAAAAGAAACAAGAC
>DNNJ01000253.1:0-336 GCA_003487955.1 Clostridiales bacterium
GCATTGAGCAGATAGGGAGGTAAAAATGTTTGAAAAAACGGGAATTCCAAGCAAAGAAATGATAATGAAAAAGTTTCCTCCAATAGGCAGAATTAATAAAGGTGCAGTTGCAGTAATTGAGTGCTACAAAGAAATACCATGCAACCCATGTGAGACTGCATGCAAATTTGATGCAATAAAAGTAGGGGAAGATATAAACAATATCCCTGAAGCTCAATTTGAAAACTGCACAGGCTGTGCAATATGCCTGAGCAAATGTCCGGGACTGGCTATTATGATAGTGGACGGCTCGAAATCAAAGGATACGGTTGAAGTTAAAATTCCATATGAGTTTTT
>DNNJ01000253.1:627-907 GCA_003487955.1 Clostridiales bacterium
AGACAGAAAGTTTTTGTATGAGATAAGGAATATCAGGGTGGTGGCTTAAAATGGATGAAAATACTATAATCTGCAGATGCTCGGATGTTACATTAAAAGAAATAAGAGAACTAATAAGTGATGGTTATGTTACATTTGATGAAATAAAAAGAATTACTCGTGCAGGCATGGGCCCCTGCCAGGGTAAGACCTGCGGTCAGCTGATAATGAGAGAAATTGCAAATGCAACAGGTCAAAATATTAAGGATGTTAAATTTCAAACCAACAGACCTCCTGTTGT
>DNNJ01000253.1:1244-2339 GCA_003487955.1 Clostridiales bacterium
ACAGGCAGATGCGGTGCAGGTGTAAGAATGCAGTGGGGAACAGAAATGAACTGCAAGATTGCTAAAAAAAGCATTGAATTTTACGAAAATGCCAATGAAATACTTCAGTATGAAAGGGATGTGGAATTTAAGCAAAAAGGTTATCTTTTAGTTGCAGATACAGACCATGAAGTGGAACAATTCAAAAAAAATATTGAAGTGCAGCATTCATGCGGTATCCCTTCAACAATGCTCACTTTGGAAGAAGCAAAGGAAATAGTCCCTTATTTAAATACAGATATATTAAAGGGAGCAGCCTATTGCAGTAAGGATGGTTTTTTAAACCCGTTTCATACAACAGATGCATTTTATAGAGCTGCAAAAAGACAAGGGGCAGAATTCTACACTTTTACGGAAGCGACAGGAATCAAAGTTGAAAAAGGAAAAGTTACCGGAGTGGAAACAAATAAAGGCTTTATTTCTACGAATATTGTCGTAAATGCTGCCAATGGTTACGGCAAAAGCATTTGCGATATGGTTGGTCTCGATGTGCCTACATATTCAGAAAGACACCAGATTCTTGTGACTGAGCCTGTTGAGCCTATGCAGGACCCTATGGTTATGGCATTCGGTCTGAATTTTTACATCCAGCAATCACCGGAGGGTACATTTATAATGGGCAGAGGTGATGAAAATGAGCCTAAGGATTTAAGAGTTACTTCCAGTTGGCAGTTTATCGAAGAAATGGCAAAAACAATAGATATGGTTTTGCCTCCAATATCTAAACTGAGAGTAATAAGACAATGGGCAGGTCTTTACAATATGACACCTGACAAACAGCCTATTTATGATGAAGCAGAAAACGCAAAAGGATTTTATCTTGCTCTCGGATTCAGCGGTCATGGCTTTATGTTTGGACCTATTACGGGTATTGCTATGTCCGAAATGATATTGAAGGAAAAACCTACAATTGATGTAAGCATGCTTAATTTGAATCGCTTTAAAACCGGAAGGCTGCTTTTAGAGTCATCGGTGGTGTAGAGGAAGGGGGACACACCTTGATAGACGGTCATTCTTTGCGGGTCATGCTATCAAGGAATGTCCCCGTACTTGGAA
>DNNJ01000253.1:2531-3682 GCA_003487955.1 Clostridiales bacterium
GAATGTCCCCGTACTTGGAATGTTCCCGTATTTATTGCTTTTTATGTTAAATGAAGTATAATGTAAATAATAATGTCATTCTAATTAACTGTCATTCTGAGGGCTTTAGCCGGAAGAATCTCAAACAAAATAAATGATTAAATTAATGGGAGGCTTTAAATGAGAGAAGAATATTTAAATAAGTTAGTCGAAATATTAAAAGAGAAAGAAATTGATGCCATATTAATTGCTCCTTCGGAAGAAATGGAATTCATAATGGGACATAACACTCATCTTTGCGAAAGATTTCAAGCATTGATTATTAAAAATGACGGAAATTATTTTTATATTTGTAATTTGCTGACTCAAGATGAAATTCAGAGTGTTTTAGGACCATCAATAAAAGTTTACGGCTGGTTTGACGGAGATGTATTTACCGACACCGTTAAAAAGGCATTTGAAGAGCAAGGATTAATTGGAAAGACTGTTGCTGTAAACTCTACGGAAAGGGCATTTATAATTCTTCAGATAATGGAAGCAATGGATGTTAAATTTATAAACGGCAAACCATTTTTGGAAGATATGAGGATAATTAAGAATGAAGAAGAGCTTGACAATTTAAGAATGGCTGCCCGCATAACGGATGAATCTTATGATGAATTGCTTGAGTTTATAAAACCGGGAATTAAGGAAGCCGACATAGCAAGGAAAATGAATGAAATATTCAAGGAAAAGGGTGCTGATGAAGGTTTTACAATGGTCTGTTCAGGGCCGAATTCATCTTATCCTCATTACAATGATGATCAGAGGATAATTCAGGAAAAAGACATTATTGTACTTGATTGGGGCTGTAAATACAACAATATGTGTGCTGATATGTCAAGAACCATATTTGTGGGAGGCATAACAGAGGAAGAAAAAAAGGTTTATGAAATAGTGAAGGCAAGCCAGGAAGCAGGGGAAAAGGCAGCTGTACAAGGCGCATATATACCTGATGTGGATAATGTTTCAAGAGATATAATTGAAAAGTCAGGATACGGGGAGTACTTTTTTACAAGACTTGGACATGGAATAGGATATTCAGTGCATGAGGCTCCGGATATTAAGGCAAGCAATAAAAGGAATTTAGAAAAAGGCATGGTGTTCAGCATTGAGCCCGGTATTTATTTGGC
>DNNJ01000291.1:0-942 GCA_003487955.1 Clostridiales bacterium
GCTTGTGTAGTTCCTGTTTTTCCGGCAACTTCAATACCCAATTCCTGAGGAAGCCTTGCCCTGTATGAAAGTCCCGGATTTACGGTTGTTCTTAAAATATCCTTCATTAACGAAGCGACTTCAGGGCTGTATGCCATATGTGTTTCAGGAATGTTTTCCAATATTGTTTCATCCTTGGTATTAACTACCTTAGTATATACAATAGGTTCAACATATACACCGTCATTGGCAATTGTGCCGTATGCAGCAGTCATTCCCAATGGAGAAAATCCTTTCGTCAGTCCTCCTAAAGCAAGAGATGCCAAATTCACATCATTGTAATAAGGGTCTTCCTGAGGAGATACAAAGGTATCATTGTTAGGGTTATTTTGGTTTATTAATCCTAATTTTGTCAATGAGTTCATAGCAGCTTCAAGTCCTATTGTTTCAAGCATGGTAACTGCATTTGTGTTTATTGACTGCTCAATAGATTTCCTGAGAGTTTGTATACCCCAATATTTTATGCTTCTGTGTTCATACCAGTTTTTAGGCCATCTATCGCCGCTTTGATTGTATTTTGGCAGATCATCTATTGGGTAAGCAGCGGAATATCCTAAATCAAGAGCAGCCAAATATACTGACAGCGGTTTGATTGTTGAGCCCGGCTGTCTTGCGGCATCTGCTGCACGGTTGAATGTTTTGCTGCCTTCAATCTGCCTTCCACCAATCATACCTTTAATTTTTCCGGTTCTGTAATCCATTATTACAGTTGCAGATTGAGGCTGTACAATGCCCTTTTCCTGATAGAAGAAATATCCTTCCGGTATAGTTAATACACCGTCACTTCCTATATTGAACATTCCCGGATTTTTATCCAAATAGCTTTTCTGTATTTTAAAGGTTCCTTTTGAACCCTTTTTCTCAATTGTTTCATAATTATTTCCCACATTGAGAGCACCTAAG
>DNNJ01000291.1:1224-2846 GCA_003487955.1 Clostridiales bacterium
GTAATTACTAGATTTCCGCTTATATCAATGCTATACTCATCAGGATTCAAGTAAATATTGTTTTCTTCATCCATTATATTTTCTTTTGCAAAAAATATAAGCTGGCCGCTTTCATTCAGAATATTTAATCCTGCATCAAGCATTCCTGTTCCTTGCCCACCTGACCATCTAAAGTATCTCCAGTCCTGGGCTATAGGTTTATCTCCTGTAGGTTCGGCACCTAAGTATAATACTGAAAAATTATCATATGATTGCTCTAAGGATTTTTGTATATTTACGTCAATAGTCGATGTAATGGTCAAACCTCCTTTATACAGATAACTTTCAGCTTCCTCATAGGTCATGTCTAAAGCAATCATTAAATCTTCAACAACCTTTTCTTTAACATAGTCCATGGGTGTTGATGAAATACCTTCAATTTTTGTCTGTCCCGGAGTTAATGCAGCACGCATATCCTCTGCCATAGCCCCATCGTATTCCTCTTGATTTATGTATTCTAATTCAAGCATTCTGTTTAAAATAGTATGCTGTCTGTCTATTGCATTTTGATTGTAAACACAAGCATATTGAACAGAGCCGATAAATACATATCCTACGACATCTTCTTCGGGAATATCATTTATACCTTCTAAATTGTAACGGTTAAAGGGAGCATATGAAACCGTGCTTTTTGCAGCTGCTGCCAATAATGCGCTTTCTGCCAGTGTAAGTTCACTTACATCCTTTGAAAAATATGTATAGGCTGCAGTTTGCACCCCATATGCACTTTGACCTAAGGGTATGGTGTTTAAATAATTTTCAAGAATTTGTTCCTTTGAAAGTACTCTTTCTACGTTGATTGCTAAATAAGCTTCCGTAATTTTCCGTTCCCATGTTTTTTTGTCAGTCAAATATAAATTTTTAACCAATTGCTGTGTTATGGTGCTGGCACCTTGTGCAGTAGGATCACCTTCCTTAACATTATGCATAAGTGCTCCTGCAATACGTCTTATATCAATACCCGGATGCTCTTGAAAACGATGGTCTTCAATTGCAATGAAAGCATCCTGTAAATATTTTGGTATTTGTTTTAGCGGTACTATTTCTCTGTTTTCATTGGGGTCATGTATTTGTTCTATAACATCTCCATTTTCATCAACAATAACAGAGCTTTCCGTAAGAGTACCAAGCACATTTGTAGCGTCTATTTTAGGAGCATTTCTTATGATTCCCATAACCATACCAAAAATAGCTCCGCCTGCAATGATTGCTGCTACTAAAATCAAAAGAAGGGTTGCTCTGATAATGACTTTTCTTTTCTTCCTTGCTCTGCTCTTTTTTTTGTCATGTTTATTTATATCTGCGTTATTTCCATTTATTTCAGAATTCTTTTTTTCTTTTGACATAACTACCTCCGCGTTTGCATTAGTTAGTATACCACAATTAAAGCAAATATTGTCAAAGATTTTTCATCTCAATAATTATATAATAGAAAAAGCATGAAATCAATAGTTTAAAAATTATAGAGGAAAATTTAAGAAAAACTTAAAGATGCCATAACCCTGCGTAATCTCTGACACGTAGTGTCCAAAGAATTTTAACAAGGAATTTCCGATATTTCAAATAGTAAAGAGTAATTGCAA
>DNNJ01000076.1 GCA_003487955.1 Clostridiales bacterium
TTGATAAATCATGCGGCACTGCATATGGGCGACATAAAAGATAACTGTCTGGGAAGTGATGTTCGTAATTTGAATGTTTTTGGAGATATTTTAAAAAATATTAAATATGATATCTTTTCACTCAACAACTATAGTAAAAATGTTAGCCATCCAATTATTATTGAGTTGGGTGAAGCGGAAAATAAGAGAAGCTATCGCTATAGCATATATAATTCTTATGACGAAAATGGTATTAATAGTATATTGTTGAATGTAGAGGATGTTACTGCAGAAGAGAGGAAGAAACAGGAGTTGTTTGAAAACGAAAAAAGCAGTTCAATTAACCGATTAGCAGCGGGCATAGCTCATGAGATAAAAAACCCTCTTATGTCTATCAGTACAATGGCTTCTTTACTTAAAACTCAAGGAAAAGATCCGGAAGTTCAGGAAGCTATTGTAAAATTCGTACCAAATGAAGTGAACAGAATTAATCAGTTGATAGAAGGTCTTATAAGTTACGCGCGACCTGTTAAAGGAAAAAGGGAAACAGTTAACCTGGCAGATGTCATAAGAGAATGTTTGTATTTAACTAAAATTGCTTCAAAACAAAATAACATATGTTATGAGACTGACTTAGATGATTCTGTGGAGGTTTTTGTTAACAGGGACAAAATAAAACAATCTTTGATAAATATCATCTTAAACGGAATCGAATCTATGAAAAAGAAACTACAAAGGGAACCGGACAAAACATTATTAATGACAATAAGAATATA
This sequence comes from Clostridiales bacterium, assembly GCA_003487955.1. Taxonomy (GTDB): domain Bacteria; phylum Bacillota; class Clostridia; order Tissierellales; family Sedimentibacteraceae; genus Sedimentibacter. The sequence goes on from DNNJ01000076.1 coordinate 756, forward strand.
TAAGGATATGGAATTTGTATGGGTGTCTGTACGTGATGAAGGTGTTGGTATGAGTGAGCCAGAAATAAACCGGTGCATGGAGCCTTTCTATACTACAAAAACAGTTGGAACCGGGCTGGGGCTTGCATTAGTAAACCAGTTTATGATTGAAAATGATGGTATGATAGAAATACACAGTGAAATCGATTACTACACGGAGATATTGTTAAGATTCAGAAGGAGTGATAAGGATGAAACGCAGAATACTAATAATTGATGATGAGCTTAGTACATGTGAATTACTCTCTTTGGCATTGCGTCATAATTATGATATAAGATATGCTACAACAGCTGCTGAAGGGCTTTCCACTATTGAACGTGAGAGCATAGATTTGGTGTTGCTGGATTTGGTTATTGGCAATGAGGATGGCATCAAAATACTAAAAAGAATAAAAAAGTATGATAAAAGTATAAGTGTTATAATGATAACAGCCTTTGGCAGCATAAAAACCACGGTTGAAGCAATTAAAGAAGGTGCCTTTACTTATTTATCTAAACCGCTGGATGTAGAAGATTTAATTGTTTTTATTGAGCAAGCATTGACAGTACGCCGCCTCAATGATGATGTGGGTTTTTTCAGTGATGAACTAAAGCAACGCTACATGTACCATGAGATGATTGGAAAAAGTCAGCTTATGCAGCATGTATATGATTTAATAGAAAAACTCAAGAATGTTGACAGTAATGTTGTTATTTCGGGAGAGAGTGGAACAGGAAAAGAATTAGCTGCCCGAGCCATACATTATTCAGGAAAACGTAGCAAAGAGCGATTTGTAGTTATTAATTGCGCAGCTATACCTGAGAATCTTTTAGAAGATGAATTGTTTGGGCATAAACGGGGTTCTTTCACTGGTGCTATACAAGACAAAAAAGGGAAATTTGAGATTGCTGACCATGGCACCGTATTCCTTGATGAGATAGGGGATATGCCCTTGGGTTTACAAAGTAAATTGCTTCGTGTGATACAGGAAAAGGAAATCACTGCTTTGGGCAGCTCAGATGTTAGGAAGATAGATGTACGAATAATTGCAGCTACTAATCGAAACCTCATGGATATGATGCTTGAAGGGAGTTTTAGAGAGGATTTGTACTATCGCTTGAATGTAATGAATATTCAAATGCCAACACTTCGTGAACGTAAGGAGGATATTCCCATGCTTTGCGATCATTTTATTAAGCAGTTTAATAGAGAACAGAATAAATCTGTTAAACAAATTTCTTCTGAAGCAGAAAAATTATTGCTTGCATATGATTATCCCGGTAATGTTCGACAGCTTGCCAATATAATTGAACATGCAATGATTTTATCTAATTCTGATGAGATAGATGTAGGTAATCTTCCTTTGGAAGTACAAAGCAATACAATATATAGAGATGTACAAAATACTGAGCTGAGCTTAGGTCATTTGATAGCAGGGCTGCCTATTAAACAATTAGAGCGTTTATGGATAAAAGCAACTTTGAAAAAAAATGGAGGCAGACGCGATTTTACTGCTAAAGAACTGGAAATAAGTGTACGTAATTTGCAGAATAAAATCAAAGAATATGATATAAGTATTTAATAAAGTCTTTATTATAACGGCAATATTTGCATATTATAATGTGCAAATATTGCCGTTATTTTAGTGTTTTGTTGGTGACTTGACCAATAAATAGCATAAATTCATAAAAATGAAACTGGCACAAGTATTGCAGTTTATTTTATTGAAAGCAACAAAAAATAAAAAGCGAGGTGTAAAAATGTACAAAAAAAAATCAATTTTAATATTTATTTTATGTATTAGCTTGGTTTTTACTCTCTTGACGGGTTGTACCGGACAGGATGAACAGGATAACGGTGGAAAAGAAACAATCTCTGATGGCACCGACTCAGAAAAACCTGTTACTGAATTTAAAGAAGGAGTAATTGTGACAGGTAAAGCACTCGAAGTTACCGAGGATGCAAATACTGTTTATCAGGAGACAATTACTATAGCTCCTTCACTTGTTTTTACAAGTATGGATGTACAAAATGAACCGGGAGGTACTGCGAAGGGCGTATTTATGTTGGTTTTCAATACTCTTGTTGAGTATGATACTATGAAAGACGAATACATACCTGGTCTTGCAGAATCTTGGCAACAAATTTCTGATACTGTCTGGGAATTAAAACTTCGAGAAGGTGTTAAATTTCATGATGGCAGCGAGTTTACCGCCAAGGATGTAAAATTTACTATTGAACGCGGAAAAGAAATGGGTGCTTCCAAATCAAGATTTGCTTCCATATCGGAAGTTGAAATTGTAGATGAGCATACGGTTAACTTAATACTTAATAGTCCTGATAATGACATTATTTACAAACTCTGTGAACCGAATACGGTTATTATAAGTGCAAATGCATTTGAAACTCTTGATGAAAATGAAGCAAATCAAGTTGGTACCGGTCCGTACATGTACAATGAATGGGTTCAAGGCGATTACTTATCTCTAGTTAGATTTGATGATTACTGGGATGGTGCAACAAAAACTAAAGAGATTGTAATTAGAGCTATTCCAGAAGCATCGTCTCGACTTATTGCTTTGCAGACAGGTGAAATTGATATGTGTGTCGATCCTCCTGTAATTGATTTACATTATGTTGCAAGTGATAAGAATTTAGTGTTGTGGCAGATTCCAAGCAGCAATATAAGACATATTTCAGTTAATATGGAAGTTGAACAAGTTTGTTATCAAACGGTTCAACTTCCATATTAACTGAA
>DNNJ01000183.1:0-735 GCA_003487955.1 Clostridiales bacterium
GGTGATTATTATAAAAATCTTCAATCGCATTATAGATGTTTTATTATATATATTTGTAGGAATTATATTATTTGCAGCTGTTACCTCTGCTATTTGGAACAAGCCTATGCTGTTTACCGCTGTTCGTTCAAACAGCATGTATCCCTTATTCCAAAGAGGCGATATGATTATGATAAAAAACTTATCAGGAAGAGACGCTGTTAAAATTGATGATATAGTTGTTTTTATGGCGGAAGAAGGCAGTTTATCAGGGCAAGGGTATGTTCTCCACCGTATTATAGAACAAACAGAAGATGGAGATTTTATAACTAAAGGCGATGCAAATGACTATAAGGACCCCATTTTAAAAAGAGAATGGATATACAGCAAGGCTGTCACTTTAGGAAAACTGCCTGTAAAAATACCCTTATTAGGATACCTGCCCTTATGGATGGAAAACTTTCAGAATAATCCATATGCAATGCCTTTGATTGCCGTAATTTTAGCGGGAATTATAGGGGTTTCCGAGCTTACAGACAACAAAAAAAAGAAAAAGAAGAAGAAAAATAATTTGGATATGCAGTTGCTGTATTTTTTCAGCGGTTTGACAATTTCTATTGTAATGGCAGCCACAATGCTTACAACTTCTCAGAGAATAATACTTCCATATGAAGTATCGGAAAACAATCAAGGTGTCATAATGGGTAGTGCTGTTGGGATAATGAAGGTTGGAGATGAAAGGACAATACCCCTTGC
>DNNJ01000183.1:980-2774 GCA_003487955.1 Clostridiales bacterium
CAGTTGAAATTCAGCCACACATTGGAAACACTAAATAACGGAGATGAATTAAAGCCTGAATTAACTTTAGAGGCTAAATATCCCGGCAATTATGAATCCGTGATTCACATTGGATTGTTCTACCCCCTTTTACCAAAAAGTATAATTTACAATTTAGCAAATAACAGTTATTGGCTTGCATTAGCAGTTGTTTCATTAATACCCGGCCTGCCGCTGATGCTCTATCCCATCATAGACAAGACTATGCGGCGTAAGACTATAAAAGAAATTCGACGAAAGATTCGACGAATACATAGTAAATTCATATTTAATTGAGCTTCTGCAGTTTTGATTGAATATATAATGCTGCTTGGGTCCTGTCGGCTAAATCAAGTTTCTCTAAGACTTGGCTGACATGCTTTTTTACCGTAAAAATACTTATGAATAACTTTTCTGCAATCTCTTTGTTTGAAAGGCCTTCACCTAATGACATAAGTACCTCTTGTTCTCTTTCCGATAACTCACCTAATAGGCTTTCATTCATTATTTCATCTAAAATTCCGGGGTCATAATATTTTCTTCCCCTTGCTACTAACTGTATAGCATAAATAAGTTCCTCAGGTAATGCTTCCTTTAATATATAACCTTGTGCTCCAAGCTCTTGTGCTTTTTTAAAGTCCCACTCATTAGCTGATGATGTCAATATCATAAATTTACATTCTGTATTTTTCTTATTGAAATAATCAATAATATATAATCCATTTTCATTGCCTAATCTTAAGTCAACCAATGCAATATCCGGTTTTTTATCAGTTATGAATTTGATGGCATCATTATTGTTGGAAGCCTCACCGATTACTTCAATGTTATTTTCCAAAGACAAAACGGAAATCAAGCCTTTCCTCACCAGAGGGTGATCATCAACTATCATAATCCTCATATAGCAATACTCTCCTTATTATAAACATGCAGCGGCAATAGTATGTTAACATTTGTTCCTTTATTGATTTTACTCTTTATTTCTATACTGCCGTTATAAGAATTTACCAATGCTTTCATATTTGACAATCCAAGTCCGTCTTTTTTATCAATACTGCTTAACTCAAAACCATCACCATCATCTATTATCAGTAAATTAATATCATTTGAACTTATACATAATTCAATACTTATATTTCTGCACTTTCCATGTCTTATGGCATTGCCGCAAGCTTCTCTTATTATTCTTGTAAGACCTTTCTTGAGCCCTAATATAATCAAATTTTCATCGCCCTCTACACTAAAATTAATGCTGACACCATGAAGCTTTGTAATACTGTCTAAAAAATTTTGGATGGACTCCTGTAAATATTTTTTGCCTTTTTTTCTTGAGCTTAGTTTATAAATAGATTTTCTTAACTCCTTCATAGCAATGTTTGAAGTATCTCTCATTTCCAATAAATAATCTTTAATTTCTTCTTTTGACAAATCATCTATTATACCCAACACTCCATGAATTCCATATGAAATACCAAAAAGTCTTTGGGATACATTATCATGCATTTCATTTGCAATTCGATTTTGTTCTTCTGTAACAAGCAAGTGTTCTTCTATTCCTTCAAGATTAAATCTGTCTAATATAACGGAACTAAGATCTGAAATAAACTTTAATAATTTCGTGTTTTGATTTATTGTATTGGTGCTTGCATCCTCACTTGTTTGAACTGCAACAACTCCGTAAAATGTAGAAGGTGAGGTTATGGGAACAGCTAATATATTTTTATTCAACAGATTGATATTTTGTATTTCTCGTACATTAAAATTTATGCTCTTTAG
>DNNJ01000183.1:3042-4586 GCA_003487955.1 Clostridiales bacterium
AATTACTTTTTGTTAATTTGCATGTATAATCAGCAAGAGCCTCAAATAATTTCTCTTTGCTGCTGTGATTATTTAATGTTTCAATCATTTGATATAAAGACATTATGTGTTCTATTGATTCTTCTTTTTTAATATTCATATCATTTAACTCTTTTGTCAGTAAGACTAAAAATTGAATTGCTAAGTTTATTAGTATAAAAATTAATATTAAATAGGAATTGTTTGCAAAGATTTGATATATGCTTAAACTTGCAGGATTGAAAACAAAAAATGACATTAATACGCCGGTTACCAAATAAAACAATAGATTAATCCAACTGAAATAGGAAGGCAGATAAATTGCAGATACTAAAATCGGATTTAAAGCATACCATATAAACGGACTTGTCAATCCTCCCGTGGGTATTAAAAGGAATTCTATCCCCACCGTTTCAATTAATACCAACTTCCCTAAAGCCTGCTTATCATTCTCTATCTTTTTATACAGGCTATTTACAAATAATGAAAAGATAAGCAATGATAAAATTACACCGAGCTTATAAAATACTACATTGTAAGGCCTTGATGTTAAATAAAATATAGAAGTTAATGCCCATGATGCATGCCTGTAAGAACAGATTATCCTGTCAATTGTCATATAGTTTTTATTAAAATAATTCTTTGTATTAAAATTATAGTTAAGCATCCTGTAATTTTTCACTTCCTTTAATAACAACAGCGGATTTATAAATGTATATAAAAGATGAAGTGGTAATATAGTAGTAAACGATACCAAGGGATTCATCAAAATATTTTAAAATTGACTCTTCTTTTTCCTCAGATATCTTCAGTAATTCCTTAAAGCTTTTAACAGTTACCTGAGGCATTGAGCCTATATCCATTTTATTTGTAATATTGATAATATTACCTTTGTTCTTTTTCTCAATTAAATTAATTTCCGACAGTGAAGCAGGTTTATTAGTAATTTTTTCAATGATAAATATAATCAATAAAACCAATGAAATAAATGCAGTTATCCCAGAACATAATCGTGAGCCGGTTACAGAGAGAGACAACCCGAATAAATTGAATTGCTGAGGTATAATATTCACTTGCTCTATTGACTTGGTATTTATAAATTCTTTTTCTTCTGTTTCTCCTGCATATCTTATATATTGTCCTGACAGTTCAAAAGGAATTTCTAATATATTATTAATTTCATATATTATATTATCATTTTCGTCATAAATATTTCCAGTTACTTCAGATTTCACTATTATAGTATAATTAGGTCTTATTAGCGTTTCTTCTTCTATTTTTGTTAAATAATCATTGATTTCGTTAATATTGATATGTATGTCTTCATTTACTAAATCATGTGAAATACCATTATAATTTCTCTTAAAAGGCTGTTTTAAAACAAATTCTCTTTCCCACATTTTTTCAGCAATTAAATTGTATTTCATTGACTTGGTTGCTTCTATTTTTACCGGTTGGTCAGTCATTATTTGAGAATTGATTTCAACAATAAAATCTTCTGTAAGATTTTTAAAAATTACATTATC